>CAMWXF010000020.1 GCA_947178115.1 uncultured Lachnospiraceae bacterium | reverse complement strand
TACTGACCAGACTGCTCATTCCGTTTGAGATTACGTCTGATTACAGCGTATATTCTCTTCTTGGAGTTGATGTAAAAATTGATTCTGTGGCGCGGCAAGATTTGGAGACAGGGCGAACGACAGGCGGAAGGTATGGAGAAGTACTGTCGCAGTCAGTGGCAAGAAATCGGGACGCATCAACAGGGCAGTCCAAGACAGCAGGACAAGGGGCAGCAGGACAAGGTACATCGGTACAGCAGTCAGCGACCACAGGTGATGATATGCATGCACAGGCTTTAAAGACACAGAATGATATCGGGAAAGCAAAACCGGCAGCCGCTCCGGATATTAATGCAGGTATCAAGGCAGATGTCAATAAAGGTGCAACACAATTCGGAAGAATCGGCGGTGTTACATCTATAATAATGACTAAATTAATCAACGCAACAAGCGGCATGACTGCGCTGATTATCTGGGCTGTGGGTGCAGTATTGTGCGCCGTGTTTTTCATCGTCACCTACATGCGCTGCCGGATCGAATTCGCAATGTCGCTGCCTGTGCACAATGCATTTGTGGAAGCATGGGTGGAGCAAAGGCGGATGCCGCAGGGGAAGAAATTCTTTTCGGTATGGCAGAGTAACAAGGCCTCACATGGAATAAGTCGGTGCGTGAATGTGAGAATGTCTGACAGAATCGACACACCATTGACTTATGGAGTCATACATCCTGTCATTTTACTGCCCAAGGGGACAGAGTGGGAGAAAACAGAGCAGTTGGAATATGTACTCTGGCATGAGTATATGCATATCCGTTATGCCGACAGTGTGTTGAAATTGGCTGTCGTTACCGCACTCAGCATACACTGGTTTAATCCCTTTGTGTGGGTGATGTATATACTGCTCAATCGGGATATCGAGCTTGCCTGTGACGAGAGTGTCGTGCGCAGGTGCGGTGTCGATGACAGATCGGCTTATGCAAATATGCTGATCAGTATGGAAGCTAAGAAAAGCGGGCTTATGCCGCTGTGCAATAATTTCAGTCAGAATGCGATAGAAGAAAGGGTGCGTGCCATTATGAAGATTAAGAAGATTTCACTGGGTGCGGTTATTTTTGCAGTAGGTCTGGTAGTGGGCGTAACCACTGCGTTTGCCACATCGTCAGCAGGGAATACTGATCAGTCTGCCACATTAACTGGATTGGTCAATGGTGATACGAGGCTGCAAAATGATACCGGAGCAGAAACGGATCGGGCAACCGGGACGAAGCTTTCCGATACCGGCTTTACACAGGAAGAATACGATAAACTCATGGCTCTAAGGTTCGACGGATACGAGGATATGACCGTGTCGGAATTTCAGGATAAAGTATGGGCGTTGACTGACACGCCGGAATACAGAGACTTATTAGAGCGTTTTTCTCAAAGCGAAGCATTCTATGAGAAACGTAATACTGACGACAGAGCCGCTTTCCTGTTCCATGTATTGGACCCTTTGACCGGTGATAAATGGCAGCAACGGGATTTTAGCGGAGCCGTTTCGTTAAGCGGGATCGATTCGCCGCGACAGCAGAATGTAACATATGACATGGCAATTCTGGAATATGTGATGACAGTGACGATCTTAGATGCTGACAGACTGAGAGTGGGAGATTATGTTGATATCCGTTTGGAGCTGGCGGATCGGATATCGAATTATCTGGCAGGCTGTATGAGAGAGGAACTGGCGGACGAGGAACTGATGCAGGGCATCATAAACAGCCTAGTCAGCGAATTGACGGCGGCTTTCAGCACAGGGGACGTTCGGGTCGATGTGGAGTGGGCATACCGGCCGCTTGAGTCTTATCGCACAGATGGCAGCGATATGTCAGGAGAAGAAGGTTGGGACTGGGAAGCGGAATATCAGAGACAGCAGGAAGAAGTACGGGCTTTGGAAGCAGAATATCAGAGGCAGCAGGAAGAAGAGCGGGCTTTGGAGGCGGAGTATCAGAAAGAACGGGAAGAACAGTGGGAGGAGGAGCTTAAGCCATATATGCCATTCGGGCTTATTTGTGAATATGACGTACAGGCGGATGAAGGTAAGATGTACTTTCAGGGTAAGGAAGTGCGGGGACTCATGGATGAGAAGCGCGGCATATGGATCACGGAACATGCCGGAATCGGCGAGAATATATATGCAGAGGACAGCATAGAGGTGTACGCGGTCTATGATGAAGACGGGAATCTGACCGGACTTCGGGCGGCTACCGGGAAAGAGCAGGAAGAATGGAACCTAAAGCGCAGGCAGGCAACGGACGGATGGCGTGATATCAGTGAGGAAGTCAGGGAGTTTCGGCCCGGTACGAATGAAGACTACGACCTTATACTTTCCTTGAAAAAGTCTGATTACGGGAAGATGTCGCTGGCAGATTTTAACAGAGAGCTGCTTGCGTGGGGTAATGAGCACTCCGACAGTTACGACAGAATCGAATGTGACAGAATCTGGGATGATTTCCGGGTGAACTTGTCGGAAGAGGATAAGGAGTTTATTACCCGCACGGTGAGGCTGTCCGGAACAGAAAACGCAATGGTGGTCAGAAGCCTTTATAGAGGAAAGACAGAAGAGGAAGCGGAGGACGTCAGTATCGGAGACGCCCTGACGAAAAATCCGGGAGATGAGGCACCGCAGCTTACCTGGTGTCAGATGTATTACTCGTTCAGCTATCATGTCAGTGACAAGGAGAAGGTGACGGTCGGTGAAAGAGACTGTGCGGTCGGCGGCATGTTAGACGGCATAGAAGAATTTTGGGACGAGACGGATATTGAGGATATCCTTAAGATGGATAAGAGCGATATTATAGCCAAGCTGAATGAACTCGCGAAGAAGTACAGTACAAGGAATATCAAGATTACGGTCGCCAAAGAGGATCAAATCGGATTCGAGTGCATGGATGAGAGGGAGTTTAGAAATTAGTTGCAAAATACAAATTTACATGCTAGTATTGAGACCAGATAATAGTATGACCCGCTTTAATTGTCTTAATACTTCACGCAGAATATAGACAAGTGAAACATAAGGATAATTATAGTGAATTATACTAGGTAAGAGGTTAAAACATGATCTGGAAAATGATAAATCTTCAACTGCAAAAAGGTTCGATTTTTCTCCTTAACGGGGATAGTGCGCCTTTTTTTAGGAAGATTTATATGGGAACAGAGCGCCCGGTAATGGTGTCGGGCAGATAGCCGGTATATCAGTAGGACGCCGATCATGCAGCAGTAAATCTTACAAAATAAAATAGGTACATTATCTCCTTAACAATTGTGGAATAGGCTCATAATTGAGTGAAGCTTATAATTGAACGCAGTTCAATTTGTTAAGGAGGTTTTTTTATGTTAAATATTAAAAAACAAATATCGAAATTATATGCAGCATCCGTGCTGGGGAATCTCTCTCTGACAGGCGCATGGGTGGCAATTCTTGGGGTGAGAGGCTATAGCCTGGTGGAGATCGGTCTGGCGGAGACTGTTTTCCACATTATCAGCCTGCTCTTCGAGATTCCGTCAGGCGTTCTTGCCGATGTATTCGGAAGGAAAAATATGCTGGTAGTCAGCAGTATCATGCGGATGATCGGAAATACCATTATGATATTTTCCTGCAACCTGTTTATGGTATGTGCATCGATCGCATTTCAGGCACTCAGCTATAACTTCTCATCGGGGTCAGGTGATGCGCTTGCATACGATTCTCTGAAGACGGTGGCGCATGAGGGGTATTACGAAAAGTATGCCTCCAACCAAATGATCATTTACCGCCTATGCAGCGGAGTTTCGACCCTATGTGCCGGTTTTGCGCTTTCGATCGGGCATAAACTGGCGTACAGCACGGATGTTTGTATGTGCATTGTGCAAATCGGTCTTCTCATGACATTGCAGGAAGTGCGCATAGGGGAGGAGCGGGGCAGTCGTCAGGAAAATATGATCGCTTCCATCAGAAGGGAACTCATCACGTGTTTAGCCGAAAGTATTTCCTTTCTGAAAAGCGCAAAGAAGGCAATCTTATTAATGTTTTGCAATTCACTGGTCGGTGCGGTTGACATTCTACTGCTGTTTTTCCTGCAGCCGAAGTTACTGAAGGCGGGGATACCGGACTGGGCGCTTGGTTTTGCCCTGTTTTTCATGGAGATGGGAGGCATACTCGGTGCAAAAGCGATACTTATGTGTAAGAAAGTACGCTACCGAAGCGTGTTCATGGTGACGGCATTACTGGTGGTTACGGGAGTCTTAATCGAGCATTCCGGGATGTATATCGTCATGACGATCGGCGGGTTTATTGCCGCGCTCAGTGATGACGCGCTCCAAGTGAGAACGAATACGATTCTCCAGGATAGTTTTCCGTCCGAGCAGCGGGCGACATTGATTTCCATAGAATCCTTCACATTTTCAGTAATTATGATCGTGTTGTCACCGCTTGCGGGAATTATGTTTTCACATTGGTAAAAATGTAACTGTGAAGAACAGGGTTCTGAACAGTTACGTAAAAATACAAAAAGCCGGTTGAGTGCAACCGGCTTTTTCAGTATAATAAGGACGAAGCGGCGGGGCAAAAGGCAAAGGACTAAGTAGTGATCATGGATAAAAGAGTACGAAATATCTGTAATACAGTATTGATATTAGTCAACGTGATTGTGATACTGGCAGGCATTCTTTTCTTTTTCGGCAAGAGGGATTTCTCTTTTAACCAGAAAGAAAATTCCTACCTGATCGGTGCCAGTTACATGACTATGAATAATGAATTCTATAAGATTATCAGCGAGGAGATCACACACCGGGTGGAAGCGGAAGGGGATCGGATCATTCTGCGAGACCCGGCGCTGAACGCTGACAGGCAGATCGAACAGATCCGGGAGATGTTAGATATGGACATTGACGTGCTGATTATCACGCCGGTGGACTGGGAGAGTCTGACGGATGTATTGGAGCAGGCGAAGAAACAGGGAACATTTGTTGTAGTGCTGGATACCAATGTGTCCAACAGTGAATTGGCGGATTGTACGATCACTTCTGACAATTATCAGGCCGGAGTGCTGGTGGGAGAATATTTTCTGGACAGCCATGAGGCTTCCCGCATCGTGGTGATGACGCATGAGGCGACGATATCGGGGCAGGAGCGGGTACAGGGCTTTGTGGATACGGTTTCCGAGAATGAAAATATGGAGATCGTGGATCGGATCGAATGCGAAGGGCAGCTGGAGATCGCCATGCCGAAACTGCAGCAGGCGATCGAGGAGGGTGTGATATTCGACAGTGTATTCTGCCTGAATGATCTGGCCGGAGTGGGAGCGGCAGCAGCGCTGGATAAGGAGCACATGCTGGGAGAGGTGGATCTGTACGGTGTGGATGCTTCCCCGGATTCCAAAGCACTGATTGCGGAAGGGATGATGAAGGCCTCTGCGGCTCAGTTTCCGACGGAAATCGGAAAGAAAGCAGCCGAGATTATCTATAGGCTGTTAGCCGGAGAGACGGTCGAGAAGAATATTTTAATTCCGGTTAAGCTGGTGACTCAAGACAATGTAGAGCAGTTTGACATTGACAGATGGCAGTAAAAGAGGGCAGACATATGGAAGAAAATCGGGTACCGAATATCATATTTGCGTGGATGCTCAATCTGAATCTTATTATCATTCTCTATATAGCCGGGATCATGGCGGGCGGTCTGCTGGGGTATGTGCACGAAAACACAGCGCTGGAATTTATGCAGCAGATTAGCAGCGTTACCATGGCTCCGTGGAAGATACCGGTGATGGCGGTTCTGTTATATGGAAGTCTGGTGCTTTTTCTGTGCATACAGACGGAGAACAGCGCGTTGATCTACACGAAAATCGTCGTAGAGATTATGATCAGTCTGATGATTGGGTATCTGCTTAATTTCAGTTACATAGGCATGATCCTGCTTATTTTAGCGGATGTGATCAGCAGGATGACTAAAGTCAGGTGGAAATATGCCGCCATCGGCATCGTATGCGGTATATTTCTTTTGACAGACTATAATCTGTTTGCAGAGAGATATCATATAACGCCTCTGGAAACGTATCTGATTTATTATCGCGGCGATGTCCGTTCCGTTATGCTGGGTGTAAAGAACATGCTGTACTCGCTGAATATACTTTTCTTTATTATCTACACGATTCAGTTGATGCGCGTGCAGATGAGTGAGAAGGAGAGGATATTAAACCTGAATGATAAGCTGAATCAGGCAAATGAGGAGCTGCAGCTTGCCAACAGCCAGATGGAGGAATACGCTAAGGAATCTGTTAAAAATGCAGAGACACAGGAGAGAAACCGCCTTGCAAGAGAAATCCATGATACGCTGGGACACAGCCTCACCGGTATCATTACGGGACTGGATGCCTGTATTACATTGATGGATGCAGCGCCGGAGGCAGTGAAGGAGCAGCTTAAGGTGATTGCCGACGTGGCAAGGAACGGTATGACGGATGTGAGAAGATCAGTTAAAGCGCTGCGCCCGGATGCCTTGGAGAAGATGGAGCTGGAGAAGGCGCTGGTTCAGATGATGGAGGAGACTAAGAAGGCTTCGAATATAGAGATTGATTATTGCTGTACTGCAGAATTAAGCCATTACAATAAGGATGAGGAAGAGATTATCTACAGAATCGTACAGGAGAGTATCACCAATGCGATCAGACACGGCAAGGCAAGCAAGATCCTGATCGCCATTAGCATGGAGTATAACATCATGTATATCTGGATCAAAGATAACGGTGTGGGCTGTCCGAAGATTGAGAAAGGATTCGGGCTGCACCATATGGAGGAGAGACTGGAGATGCTTCACGGCAGCCTGAATTGTTATGGAGATAACGGTTTCGTGCTGGAGGCAAGTATTCCGATCCGGTGGGGCGAGAAGAGATAAAAGATTGAAAGGTATGGTTAAGGGACATGATTAAGATTTTGATTGCGGACGATCAGGAATTGATCAGGCAGAGTTTGTCGATCATACTCGGCAGCGAGAAGGATTTTGAGGTGACGGACACGGTGACGAACGGGGTGGAGGTAGTCCGCTCTGTCAGGAAGAACAAGCCGGATGTCATTCTGATGGATATCAGGATGCCGGAGATGGACGGCGTGGTCTGCACGCAGATTATTAAGGAGAACTATCCCGACATCAAAATCATTATCCTGACCACTTTTGATGATGACGAATATGTGTTTAATGCGTTGAAGAACGGAGCCAGCGGATACCTGTTAAAAGGAGTTTCCATGAAAGAGCTGTCGGATGCCGTGCGAAAAGTGTATGAGGGAACCGCCATGATCAACGGCGATATCGCGTCCAAGGTGGTAAAGCTGTTCTCCAAGATGGCGCAGTCGAACATTACCATTCGTGTCGATGAGGCAAGCGCCGCTGATTTGAAGGAGACGGAATGGCGTATCATTGCCCTGGTGGGAAGCGGTCTGTCCAACAAGGAGATCGCGGCTAAAATGAATCTCTCCGAGGGAACCGTCAGAAACGGTCTGAGTGTAATCTTAAGTAAATTGGATCTGCGGGATCGGACACAGCTGGCCATATGGGCTGTACAGACCGGTGCGGTCAATAGGATATTTGAGGATGAGGAAAAGGCGTAGATCCAAATTTGTGCCGACGCTGTTAGCGTCTTGGTTTACAAATTCTCAGGTTGTGAGAAAGGCATGGGCATTAGTGTGGATAAGGTAAAGAAGAGAAACAGATGGATGATCCTGGTGGGCGCGGCACTGTTTATGAGTGCGGCGGTCATCATGAGCGGCATCTACCGGAAAATTTCTTTCAACAAGGATAGGGTGATAACGGTAGGCGTATTCTCCGACAGCTATTGGGAAGTGCAGAACGGTTATTCTTATCAGATCTTAGAGGATGCGATCGCACTGTTTGAGGAGGAGCATAAGGGTGTGAGAGTGGAGTATGTCAGCGGTATTCTGAAGGAAAATTATCCTGAATGGCTGGCGGAGCAGATCATACTCGGCAAGGCTCCGGATGTGTTTCTGGTATTCGGAGAAAATTTCAACGATCTGGCGGAGATCGGTGCATTAAAGGATCTGGATGAGCTGATGGAAGAGGATAATGATTTCGACAAGGATAGCTTTTATTCCTCCGCGCTTCAATGCGGACAGTACGGGGAAGAACAATATGCGCTGCCTTATGAATGTGCACCGAAGCTGATGTTTGTCAATCAGACGATTTTGAAAGAGGAAGGAATCGAGTTGCCGGGAGAGGACTGGACCTGGGAGGATTTCTATGAAATCTGCAGTAGAGTTACGAAGGATACGGACAGTGACGGGATTCCCGACCGCTTCGGCACAGTGGGGTATACATGGTCGGACGCATTCGACTCCAACGGAGTACAGCTTTTTGACCGGAAAGGCACGGAATGCAATCTGACTGCTGAAGGAGTCAGGGAAGCAATTCTTTTTATAGAGAAACTGGAAGGCCTCTACGGCGGATATAATGTCACCGGTAAAGATTTTGATCTGGGCAGGGTAGCATTCCAGCCGATGTTTTTTTCAGAGTATCGGGCATATAAGCCCTATCCGCTCAGCATCAAGAAGTATTCCGGTTTTGAGTGGGAATGCATACCTATGCCCTCCGGAGAGGGCGGCGACAATATATCGGAGCTGGACACCTTGCTGCTTGCGATGAATGCGGATACATCGCAGCCGGGATATGCGTGGGAATTTATGAAGCTGCTCTCCGGAGATGAGAGGATTCAATCAGAAATATTTACTTATTCGGAAGGGGTATCCGTCCTGCGGGATGTAACAGAATCGGATATGGCGCTGCAACTGCTTATAGACAGTGCGGGAGATCACGGCGGGCTGAATATGCGGGTATTAAGCAGTGCAGTGGAAAATGCAGCGATAACACCCAGATTCAGATACAGCGGGGAGGCCGTAGCGGAGGTGGATAAAGCGGTCCGGGATATTATGGAGGGCAGCTCCAATATCAGTATGGAACAGATCATATGGAATCGCGAGATTAATAAATTTCTGAAAACCCGCAGCAAGGAATGAGTGAATTTCGTTTTGTGATAATAATCATATATAAAAGTGACAAATGTCATGCGAAAAAGGTGACACATGTGAGATGAACATGTGCCGCTTTTTTTATATACTTGCATTACAGTTAAGGACATATACTGAATATGAGAAGGAGGGAACTGAAATGAAATATGTTATGTTAGTCAGTCATGGCATGTTTGCACCGGGACTGCACAGCGCACTCGACATGCTGGCAGGCGGAGGAAGAGAAGATATTCTCTCGGTAAGCCTAGAGAACGGAATGGGATCGGATGTGTACGCAGACAATGTAAGAAAGTGCCTTGAAAAAGTAGGAGCAGAGGATGAGATCCTGCTGTTCGGCGATCTGGTAGGGGGATCACCGCTTACAACGGCGGCGAATGTGATCGCAGAGAAAGGTCTGTTAGAGCGGACGGTAATGGTTGGCGGAATGAGCCTTCCTTTAGCGCTGAGCGCCGTGTTGATGAAAGACGGCATGGAACTTTCAGATCTGCCGGGGATGTTGATTCCCGAAGCAAGGGAAGAGTTAAAAGAGTTTCAGATCACAAGTGAAGATTCAGAGGATGACATTTAAAAGGAGGAATAGAAAATGGCAGTATCATTTATTCGTGTAGACGATCGTATGATTCACGGACAGACATGTACCAGATGGGCTTTGGAGTATCCCTGCGACGGTTTGATCGCAGTCAACAATGCGGCGGCAGGCAATTCCGTGCTGAAGGCAGCATATAAGAGCGCAAGCGGCAAGAAGACTTTTGTGTGGACACTGGATGAGTTCAAGGAGAAATGCCAGAAGGTACTTGACAGCAAGGACAATTATTTCCTGATTACCAAGAATCCTTTGGATATGGAGAAGATTCTGGTAGAACAGGGATTCAAACCGGGCATTAACGAGGTGATCATCGGACCCTGCAACGACAGACCGGGCACCACGAAGCTTGGAAATAACCAGTCGATCACGCAGGAAGAGGCGCAGGCCCTTGAGAATATCATGAATGCAGGTTACAGTGTGGAATTTGCATTATTGAAGGACGAAGCGATCGGCAACTGGAAGAAATTCAGAGGCCAGTTCGGATTTAACTAAATCAAGTAACTTAGACAGTAGGAGGGAAAAATATGGAAATCAGTTGGATACAAGCTATTATTTTAGGTTTGTTTGCGTGTTTGGCAAGTATGCCTGGTCTGGGTGGTACTTCCATCGGTAACTACACGCTGGGAAGACCGCTTATTGGTGGTCTTGTGTGCGGAATTATTTTAGGAGATGTTCCGACAGGTATTTTAGTAGGATGTGCCATGCAGATCGTTTACATCGCTCTGGTTACACCGGGCGGAACGGTATCGGCGGATGTGCGTGCGGTCAGCTACATAGGTATTCCGCTGGCAATGGTAGCCTTGAAGAGCTACGGTCTTGACGCAGCTTCCACGGAGGGGCAAGGTCTTGCAACTTCTTTCGGTACTATGGTTGGTACATTAGGAACTGTATTATTCTACGGAACAGCAACCATCAATCTGTTATGGCAGCATATAGGCTGGAAAGCAGTTGAGAACAGACAGTACAAGAAACTCTATCTGGTAGATATGGGATTACCTTGGATCTCACATATCCTCTGCTCTTTCATCCCGACCATGATCATGTGTAAGCTGGGTGCAAACGTGGTAGAAGTAATTAAGACAGCGCTTCCTATGGACGGTATCGCAATGAAAACATTATTTACAGTAGGTTCCCTGCTTCCCTGCGTAGGTATTGCAATCCTGTTAAAGCAGATCGTAAAGGGTGCGGCAGACTTTATTCCTTTCCTGTTCGGTTTTGTACTGGCAGCATCTATGGGAATCAACCTGGTATCCGCAACGGTAGTAGCCGGTATGTTTGCAATCATTATTTATAAGCTCAAGATACTTTCCATAAGGAAACCGGAACTGGCAGACGGTGTGATGGATGATGAAGAGGAGGAGATCTGATCATGGAAAAGAAATTATCGAAAAAAACATTGTTAAAGTCCTTCCATAATTGGTACTATGGCCACCTTACCTGTTTTTCACAGGAGCATATGCAGACATTCGGTTATCTGTGCGCCATGCTTCCGTTAGTGGAAGAGTTATATCAGAATGAAGATGACAAAGCAAATGCAATGAATACCTACACAGCATTCTTCAATACGGAGCCGCAGTTAGGTACGGTTATCGTAGGTATGACGGCAGGTCTGGAAGAAGCGAGAGCAAACGGAGCGGACGACGTGGACGACGAGACGATCAACAGCCTGCGTGCCGGTCTGATGGGACCTGTAGCCGGAATCGGTGATTCCCTGGTAGTAGGAACCGTGATCCCGATCCTGCTCGGTATTGCACTGGGTATGTCCACAGGCGGTTCACCGCTTGGCGCGATCTTCTACATTATCGTATGGAACCTGTTTGCTTACTTTGGTATGAGATTCCTTTACTTCAAAGGTTACAGTCTCGGCGGTAAAGCGGTAGACTTCCTGATCGGTGCGCAGGGTGAGGCGCTCAGAGAATCCGTTTCCACATTGGGCGGTATCGTCATCGGTGCGGTAGCTGCGACGTGGGTAAGCGTTCAAACCTCGCTGAAGCTGTTAAATGATGCCGGCGAACCGTATCTGGTATTGCAGGATAAATTAAACGACGTATTTCCGGGTCTGTTGACATCGGTATTTATCATAGTATGCTGGTTCCTGATGGCCAAGAAGAAAATGTCACCGATCAAGGTTATGTTGATTCTGGTAGTAGTTGCTTTTGTCGGTGTACTGGTTGGATTCTTTGATCCGGGTCTGGCTTATTAATTAATAGGAGGTTATGCCATGAATGCTGTAGAAAAAGAACATCTGTTGACAGAAGCCAGAATGCAGACGGCTGCTCTCAAGAAGATCAATGTTTGGAAAAAACTTGCCATAGTTGTCTCGACCATTGGCGTAGCGACGGCCTATGCGGGTCTGTCAGCAACTCCTTCTCATCTTTTTCCCGGCATTCTTGGCATTTGTCTCATGGTGTTGGGCTTTGCCGCAGCGGCGGTTTTGAATCTCGGAATTAAGAACGGACGCCGGAATGTGGAGAAGATGATCCGCGTGATCGAAGGTACGGAAATGGCGGAGGCTGGGAAGACATTGACATAAACTCTGTACCTGTGCAAAGCGAAAGGAATGGATAACGTCATGACATACAAGTTGTTTTGTATTGATATAGACGGAACACTGCTGACAGACCGTAAGGAGATAGACCCCAGGGATATCGAAGCGATCAGAGCGGTCTCAAAGCAGGGTGTGAAGATAGCGCTGATCACGGGAAGAATGCCCGCAGCTACGGATATGATCGTCAGGCAGCTTGGGATTACGTGCATACTGGCATGCAATGCAGGGACTTATATCATTAAAGACGATCAGTGCATACATGCCGAATATCTGTCAGTAGAGACGATGAAGGATGTCTATGAAAGAGTCAGGCTTTTCGGGATTCCGCTCTGGATCTTTCGCGAAAGACAGTGGTATGTGACAGCTAAGGACAGGTTCGTGGAGACGGAGGAGCGCGTGATAGACCGCATGGCGGAAGTGGCGTCAGTAGAGGAGCTTGCTAAGCGATGGCAGCAGGAGCGGTTTGGTCCGAATAAGCTGTTAGTGGGCGCGGAACCGTCCTTGATACAGCAGATCTATCCGGTCCTGGAGCGGTGTCAGGAAGTGGATATAGCGTGTTCCGCCGAAAATTATCTGGAGATTTTTCCGAGAGGAATGAATAAGGGCAAGGCGCTT
>CAMWXF010000019.1 GCA_947178115.1 uncultured Lachnospiraceae bacterium | reverse complement strand
CTATTGCGGCATGGTGGGTATGAAACCTACCTACGGTACGGTGTCCCGTTACGGGTTGATTGCTTATGGCTCTTCTTTAGACCAGATTGGTCCGTTGACGAAGGATGTGACGGATTGTGCCACGGTACTTGAGACGATCGCTTCCCATGATGAGAAGGACTCCACTTCTGTGGAGCGACAGGATACTGATTTTACTTCCGCACTTGTTGACGATGTGCAGGGAATGCGGATCGGTATTCCTAACGACTACTTCGGAGAAGGGCTTGACGAGGAAGTCAAAGCGGCGGTTCTCAAGGCGGCGGAAGAATTGGAGCGAAAAGGTGCAGTGGTGGAGCATTTCGACTTAAGTCTGGTTGAGTATGCAATCCCTACTTATTATACTATTGCGGCGGCGGAGGCAAGCTCGAATCTGGAACGGTTCGACGGAATCAAATACGGGTATCGTACCGAAGATTATGCAGGGCTCCACAACATGTATAAGAAATCTCGTTCCGAGGGCTTCGGAGAGGAAGTAAAACGCCGTATCATGCTTGGTTCTTTCGTGCTAAGCTCCGGTTATTATGACGCATATTATCTGAAAGCGCTGCGTGTTAAGGCACTGATTAAGAAGGCTTTTGATGATGCTTTTGCAAAATACGATGTAATCTTAGGACCGGTAGCGCCCACTACAGCGCCTAAGCTGGGTTCCAGTTTGTCCGATCCGATCAAGATGTATCTGGGCGATATTTACACGATTGCCGTAAATCTTGCAGGACTTCCGGGAATCAGTCTTCCCTGCGGCAAAGATAAGAACGGGCTGCCTATCGGATTACAGTTGATCGGCGACTGTTTTCAGGAGAAAAAGCTGATTCAGACAGCGTACACTTACGAGAAAATCAGAGGTACATTCCGGCTTGTGCAGGAGCCTGCGGGAACAGAAGAAATCAGGCAAGGTACGACCAGCTCGGATCAGTGTGGTCAGCAGGAGGCGGGAATAAGCTATGCGGAACAGGAGGGACAGCGCCATGAGTAAAAATTATGAGACAGTCATCGGTCTGGAAGTGCATGTGGAGCTTGCCACGAAGACGAAGATTTTCTGCGGTTGTTCTACTGCATTCGGCGCAGAACCTAACACACAGACTTGTCCGGTGTGTACCGGTATGCCCGGTTCTCTTCCGGTGCTGAATAAGCAGGTATTAGAGTATGCCATCGCGGTTGGACTTGCAACGAACTGCGAGATTACCAGATATGCGAAATTTGACAGGAAAAACTATTTTTACCCGGACAACCCGCAGAACTACCAGATCTCCCAGCTCTATCTGCCCATTTGTCGAAACGGCGGCGTGGAGATTGAGACGGAAGAAGGCGGGGTAAAGACCGTAGGGATTCATGAAATTCATATGGAGGAAGATGCGGGTAAGCTGATCCATGACGATTGGGAGGACTGTTCACTGGTAGACTACAATCGTTCCGGCGTGCCCCTCATAGAGATCGTGTCAGAGCCTGATATGCGTAGCGCGGAGGAAGTCATTGCTTATCTTGAGAAGCTGCGGCTGATCATTCAGTATCTGGGTGCTTCGGATTGTAAACTCCAGGAAGGCTCCATGCGCGCTGACGTGAATCTGTCCGTGCGGGAAGTGGGTGCCGCACAGTTCGGCACCAGAACCGAGATGAAGAACCTGAACTCTTTCAAGGCGATATCCAGAGCCATTGCGGGCGAGACAGAGCGGCAGATCGACCTGATCGAATCCGGTGAAACAGTAGTACAGGAGACGAGGAGATGGGATGATACGAAAGGCGAGTCCTATGCTATGCGTAGCAAAGAGGATGCGCAGGATTATCGTTATTTCCCCGATCCGGATCTGGTGCCCATCGCCGTGAGGGATGAGATGTTAGCGCAGATTAAAGAAAGACAGCCGGAATTCCGTACCGAGAAGATGAAGCGCTATAAGGAAGAATTCGATATTCCGGACTATGATATCGAGATTATTACCGGCGACAAGCATTTGGCGGATATCTTCGAGGCCGCTACCGCGATCTGCGGGCAGCCTAAGAAAGTGTCTAACTGGTTGATGGGTGAGACGCTCCGTTTGATGAAAGAAAAGGAAGTAGATGCCTCTGATCTGTGTTTTTCACCGGAAAATCTGGCGAAACTAATTGCGCTTACGGAATCCAAGGCAATCAACAGCTCTGTAGCGAAGGAAGTTTTCGAGGTAATGTTTGAGGAAAATACAGACCCGGAACAGTATGTAGAGGAAAAAGGATTAAAAACTGTCAGCGATGAAGGTGCCTTGCGTAAGACGATAGAGGAAGTCATCGCCGGGAATCCGCAGTCCGTGGAAGATTACCGTAACGGTAAAGAGAAGGCGATAGGATTCCTTGTGGGGCAGACCATGAAGGCCATGAAGGGCAAGGCTGATCCGGCGGCGGTCAATCAGATGTTGAGGGAGATGCTGTGATAGAATCACAGTCACCCCTCTCCTAATTGCAGGAATTCCAAGAACCGGACAGCCAGCTCCGGTTCTTTGCATGATGAGGGGATGCCCAGAACCGTCTCGGAAGGATATCCCTGATAATTATACTCATTGCTTTCCAGATAAGCGTAATATCCCGCGTCTGCAAGCTTATTGTCGGAAGTGAGAATAATACCCACTGCTATCGGCTGTTCCATACAGGAAGGATCACGGTGATTGATCGTCAGTGCACCGGGGTCTTTTCGCTCGGACGCTTCATAGAATGTGTCGTCATCTCCGGTATCGAAGGTGGCAGCATCCGTATAGTAGAAGTAGGGACGATATTTCTCGATCTCCTCGTCGGATAATACATTTTCCAGATTATAAAAATATTCAAGCTGGGAATATCTCTCAAATGTCTCCGTTTCGGCGATAATGGCATTGACCGTACCTACCTGAGCCATGAGGAACATTTTTTCCTCATTGGAGACAGAGTATGATGAACCCATGTCCTCAGAGAGTACCACGGAAGTGTCGATATACACCTGATATTCTTTAGGATCGATTCCCGCGTATTCCTGAAATTCCGCCGCCCATTCCGAGGGCAGATCCTGGTTTGGATCGGTTATTGCAGCATTAACGAGAGAAACATAGAAACCGTAATCTTTATTGGTAACATATTGATAGATAAAAGTGGATACCATTACGACCACGACGATTACCACAAAGACGTGTATCTTATAATAATCCCAAAAATAAGCAAGTTTTTCCTTGGAATTCATGGTACTGAACGCCTGCCTTTGCTGTTCCCTGATCTCTTCTGCAACTGACATGATATTATCTCCTGTCTGATATAGAAAATTATCCCGTTTTTTGAGTTTGCACGATTTTCTATCATGATTCAGGTGCCGAAAGATGCATCAATATTTTTCATAGGCAGATTGTATAAAATGTTCTCGAAGCTGTCATGCGGAGGAATATGAGATTTTCTTAATATTCCGTTTGGTATCCAGAAATTCCGGGACACGGATGTCCCGGAAAGCCCGTAATGAGCCCGGATGGCGAATAGAGGGCGGTTTCGTTTGGTTTGCACAACCTTGCCGGAATATTTTAGAAAATCCATATGACGCAACCCGACACGAGAGAATATTTTATACAATCTGCCGGCCTAGTTTATATCATGTACCTTTTGACATCTGAATCATATCATATAAAGTTTAAAAAAAAATGTCAATGCAGAACCCCTTGCGATTATATGAAATTTTCATGAAAATAATATAAAAAACCGATTGCACAAAAGGCATTTTGAAAAGAATCGAAGTGCGGCATAAAATGTCGAAGTAAAATGATGAAGAAACGAATATTTATTGTATTTTGCGGTGCGCGGTGATAGAATCAGAAAAGAAATCACAGGAAAGGAATAACGAAAAAATGATGCAGTCAAGAACACACACATGCAACGAACTCAGATTATCCGACGCGGGCAGCAAGGTCACTTTGGTCGGATGGTACGAGAATATCAGACAGGTCAGCAAGAATCTGGGCTTCCTGTTACTCCGGGACTTCTACGGTGTCACACAGATCGTCTTTGAGACGCAGGAGATGATGGACCGGTTAGAGGGCGTAAACAAGGAGTCTACATTAATGATAGAAGGCACGGTGCGGGAGCGTTCCAATAAAACGAACACGATCCCTACAGGCGAGATCGAAGTGGTGCCGACTAAAGTGGAAGTACTCGGTAAATGTACTTATAATATACTGCCTTTTGAGATCAGACAGTCGAAGAATGCGGACGAAAACATCCGATTGAAATATCGGTATCTGGATCTGCGAAATCCGGATGTGAAAGATAAGATTCTGCTTAGGAGCCGTATCGTGACGGAACTCAGACAGAGAATGAACGACCTAGATTTTGTGGAGATCACCACACCGATCTTAACCTGTTCTTCGCCGGAGGGGGCAAGAGACTATCTTGTACCGGCCAGAAACCATCCGGGCAAGTTTTATGCGCTGCCTCAGGCACCGCAGCAGTTTAAACAGATTTTGATGGCCTCCGGTTTTGACCGCTATTTCCAGATCGCGCCCTGTTTCCGGGATGAGGACGCGAGGGCGGACCGCTCACCGGGCGAGTTCTATCAGCTTGACATGGAGATGGCTTTCGCGTCGCAGGAAGACGTCTTTTCCGTGATCGAGCAGGTGCTTCCGCCGGTATTTGAGAAGTACGGCGTATATGATCAGGCGTCTACAGCGCCTTTTACGAGGATTCCGTATCTGGAAGCGCTGGAGAAATACGGAACGGACAAGCCTGACCTGCGGATCGACCTGACCGTTCAGGATGTTTCGGAGCTGTTTGGTCAGTGTGAGTTTGAGCCTTTCAAGAATCATGTGATCAAGGCAGTAGTGACGGACGGCTATGCAGCTACGAGAAAAGAGATTGATAAATTATGCGCGGACGTGGAAGTGGAGAGCGGCAGCAAGGTATACTGGTTCAGGGTAGACGAGAACGGTAATTATGTGGGCGGTATCTCCAAATTCCTGACAGACAGGAAGAGCGAGGTGGATGCTGCGCTTAACTTAAAGCCGGGCGACTTCATAGGCGTGACCGCCGGCGATAAGAATGCGGCCGTCAAGACGGCAGGTGTTCTCAGAAGAATGCTGGGTATGAAATCGGAGGGACATTTCAGACAGGCATGTTATGAGTTTTGCTGGATTGTCGATTTCCCCATGTACGAGATCGGGGAAGAGTCCGGCGAGATAGAGTTCTGCCATAATCCTTTCTCTATGCCGCAGGGCGGAATGAAGGCACTTAATGAGTCAGAACCGCTTAGTATTCTGGCATATCAGTATGATCTGGTGTGCAACGGCGTGGAGCTGTCTTCGGGAGCGGTCCGTAATCATGATCCGGAGATCATGGTGAAGGCATTCCAGATCGTTGGATTGGGTGAGGAAGATGTGAAGGCGAAATTCCCGGCAATGTACAACGCATTCTGTTACGGTGCACCGCCGCATGCAGGCATTGCTCCGGGCGTGGACAGAATGGTCATGCTGCTTGCTGGTGAGGACAGCATCAGAGAGGTGATTCCTTTCCCGATGAACAAACAAGCGCAGGATATTATGATGGGCGCACCCGCGCAGGTTGATGAAAGGCAGCTTCGGGATGTGCATATTGAGATCAAGATGCCGAAGGAAGAGAAATAGGAAGAGCATTAAACCGTGGCGGTGAAAATGGCGAGTGAAAGTTGTAACCTATTGCTTGAAACTTTCTGCTTTTTGTTATATGATAAGTCTATATTTTCGTGAAGGGCTGTTCCCGACGTGTGATATTGCGCCGGGCAGAATATCGATATACTCAATAGATTGTGTCTTGCGGCTGCATAATTACAGACGAAGAGAAAGGTATGGTTATAAATATGAGCGAAACATATGTGGAATGTCTGGTGGCAAGAAAATCCTCGCCGATTTTAAGTTTTCTGAAAATGCTGCTGATCATGCTGACGGTGGTGTTTGTGGTGATCGGGGTGATGTATATTCCGGGTCTGTTTATTGCCATCGTAACCGGCATACTGGCGTATGTTGTGACTATGAAGGCGGATCTGGAGTATGAGTATCTGTATCTGGACAGAGAGATCAGCGTTGATAAGGTTATGGCGAAGAGCAGGAGAAAGAAATTGGGTTCTTTTGGGATAGAAAAGATGGAGATTTTTGCGCCGCTTAATTCCCACAGACTGGATTCCTATAAGAATCGTGAGCTTAAGACGCTGGATTACAGCTCGCGCATTGCCGCGCAGCCGGAGCGGAGATACATGATGGTTTGGAACGGAGATACGAAGATCATTCTGGAGCCCAATGAGGAGATGATCAAGGCGGTTCAGAGCGTTGCGCCGCGTAAAGTTTTTACGGATTAAAGAATAGTAATGGGAAAGTAATACTGTCAGTTATTTAACTGGCAGTATTCTTTACATAAATGTAACGATTTGTTGTGCGCAGCTTCTATTGCGGACAGGAGAATGTTACAGGGACACTAATTAATATCACAACACAGGAGGAGAAAAGGATGGGTCAGATTATTGGAGAAGGAATTACTTTTGATGATGTACTGTTGGTACCGAGTTATTCGAAAGTGATTCCGAATCAGGTGGATTTAACAACATGGCTTACGAAGAAGATCAGACTGAACATTCCGATGATGAGTGCGGGCATGGACACTGTAACCGAGCACCGGATGGCGATCGCTATGGCGAGGCAGGGCGGAATCGGTATTATTCATAAGAACATGTCCATTGAAGCGCAGGCGGAAGAAGTTGATAAAGTCAAACGTTCAGAAAACGGTGTCATAACAGACCCATTCTCATTAACTCCGGAACATACATTAGCCGATGCGGATGCACTTATGGCTAAATTCAGAATTTCCGGCGTTCCCATCACGGAAGGCAGGAAACTGGTCGGTATCATAACCAATCGTGATTTAAAATTCGAGACAGATTTCACAAAGAAAATTAAACAGTCCATGACGTCCGAGGGCCTGATCACTGCGAAAGTAGGTATCACGCTGGATGAGGCAAAGCAGATCCTTGCTAAGGCGAGAAAAGAAAAACTGCCTATCGTAGATGACGATTATAATCTGGCGGGTCTGATTACGATTAAAGATATTGAGAAGACGATCAAATATCCGCAGTCAGCGAAAGACAGCCAGGGACGGCTGTTATGCGGTGCGGGCGTGGGCATTACGGCCAACGTGCTGGAGAGAGTGGAGGCGCTTGTGAACGCCAAGGTGGATGTGATCGTTCTTGACAGCGCGCACGGACATTCAGAGAACGTGCTGCATTGTCTGCGTATGATTAAAGAGAAATTCCCGGATCTGCAGGTGATTGCCGGTAATGTAGCGACCGGAGATGGCACTAGAGCGTTAATTGAGGCCGGAGCGGATGCGGTGAAGGTCGGTATCGGGCCGGGCTCCATCTGCACTACCCGTGTGGTAGCTGGTATCGGTGTGCCGCAGATCAGCGCGATTATGGATGCTTATTCCGTGGCGAAAGAATATGATATCCCGATCATTGCGGACGGCGGTATCAAGTATTCCGGTGATATGACGAAGGCGATTGCGGCGGGCGGCAATGTCTGTATGATGGGCAGCATGTTTGCAGGATGTGAGGAGAGTCCGGGTACATACGAACTCTATCAGGGGAGAAAATATAAGGTATACCGTGGAATGGGCTCTATTGCGGCCATGGAAAACGGAAGTAAAGACCGTTATTTCCAATCCGATGCCAAGAAACTGGTTCCGGAAGGTGTGGAAGGACGGGTTGCCTATAAAGGCTCTGTAGAGGATACGGTGTTCCAGTTGATGGGCGGCCTCAGATCCGGCATGGGCTATTGCGGTACGGCCACCATCGAAGAATTGAAACAAAACGGCAGATTCGTTAAGATTTCTGCTGCTTCCCTTAAGGAGAGCCATCCTCATGATATTCATATCACTAAAGAAGCGCCGAACTACTCCGTGGACGAGTAATGAGGCAGCGCAGCGGATTGCGCGTGCCGGAACGGTAAACAGTGCATGCGATTATCACATACGGGGAGACAAGGGGAGTTCCAGATGGACGGTTTATATCACACAATTTTAGACCGAAGGGAATTACAGAAGATTCAGAATGATTTCTGTGCAGCGACAGGGATCTATGCATTCTGCGTGGATAGTGAGGGCACAGAACTGACAGATATGTCAGGTAGTGATTGGGACAAAGAGAGACTGACCGGGCAGATACCGAGGGATAAGCTGATGTCTCTTTTGCGCAGGGTATCGGAGAGCAGTCTGGAGGATCAGGCGATTGAAGAGACCGGAATTGACGCGTTACAATATGCCGTAGTCTGTGTGAAGGAAGAGGGAAAGGCGGTTCTGACGTGGCTGGTATATGCTGTGCTGTCCGATGCGCCTTCACAGGAAGGGCGTGAGTTTGCACAGGGATTCCGATATCAGACGACGGGGCGGCAGTTTAATCTGGCCTTGGATCTGCTGCGGGAGATCAGCAGACATATGGTGGGCGATAAGCTTATGGCTGAAGAGGCAAAGGCGGAAAGCATCAGAAGCCGTTCTTCCAGAGAAGAGATGGAAGATGTGCTTAAACGGACGGCAGCCACAACGCAGATCGTGCAAATGCTGGATAGTGATGCGCCCATTGAGAGCGTTCTGGCGAGTATCCTCACAACAGTGGGAAGTTTCCTGAAGATTGACTGTGCCTATTTATATTCCGTGGGCGGAGCGGCAGCGGGGAAGATGGACGTAATCGCTGAATGGTGTAATGACGGTGTGCTTTCCGGTTATGACCAGACCAAAAATCAGCCGCGTCCCGCATATCTGTATCGTGACAAACCGTTGGTTCTTTCCTCGGCCCCGGGCAGAGAAGGTTATGAGGAAGAACTGGCTAAGGAAGGTATTCAGGCGCTGGCGGCGTTTCCGATCGAATTGAAAGAACAGATCGGCATGTATGCGTGCTTTGAGATGACACGGACATCACGTAATTGGGATGTGGAAGAAATCAAGTTTTTGAATGATTCCGTCAAAGTGCTGCAGAGTATTATCACGAAAAGAATCCAGAAAAATTCTCTGGCGGGATCATATGCGGCATTGGAAGAGGTGCTGAATAATGTAGGCAGCTCGATTTATGTGAGAGATAAGGAAACGGAAAAAATCCTTTTTGCCAACAGGCGGCTTCGCAATATTTTCCGAGAGGAGCTTGAGCAGAATAAGCTGGCGGCAATTTTTGAAAGCAGGGTGCCGAAGGACAGACAGGAAGGCAGCCTGGAAGTATTTACGGAGGATAAGGGCAGCTGGTACGACATTTTTTATAAAAATATCAAATGGGTGGACGGCAGAGATGTGTTCATGTGCTCGATCCATGATGTGACCGAGAAGAAAATGTACCAGAAGAAGATCGAGCGACAGGCGTATACTGATTTCCTGACCGGTCTTTTTAACAGACTCTGCTGCGAACGGGATTTGGCAAAGTATGTGGATGCTGCCAAGAACGCAGGCACGGAAGGCGCTGTGCTTTATCTGGATCTGGATGATTTTAAGCATATCAACGACAGCCTTGGACATCAGTATGGCGACGTACTGCTCAAATCCATTGCACATGGCATGAGAAAGGTGCCGGGCATCCAGAATTCCTGCTATCGCATGGGCGGCGATGAGTTTGTCATTATCGTGCCGCCGGATCAGTATGAAGCGCTCGACCGGATCGTGGAAGGGGTCAAAGCGGTTTTTGCCAGACCGTGGTTTTTGAAAAATGCGGATTATTACTGTACGATGAGTATGGGAATCGTGTATTACCCGATGGAGGGCGAGGGCGTACAGGAACTGATCAAGAAAGCGGATATCGCCATGTATGAGGCGAAGAAGTCCGGTAAGAACCGCTCGGCCGTATACAGTAACAGTATTAAGAGCGACTCCGATAAGCGTCTTGACATGGAGAAAAATATGCGCGATGCGGCAATCGACGGGTACAAGGAATTTGAAGTATATTATCAGCCGATCATCGACATTCAGGAGAACGGAAAATGTACCGGAGCGGAAGCGCTGATTCGTTGGAACAGTGTGGAGATGGGATTTATGTCGCCGGCAGATTTTATTCCGCTTGCGGAGTATCTCGGACTGATCAATCCCATCGGAAGTTATGTGTTACAGCAGGCGTGTGAGGCATGTAAAAGTTGGAATGAAAACGGACACCGGGGATATAAAGTGAATGTGAATCTGTCGGTGGTGCAGCTCTTACAGCAGGATATTGTGGAGACTGTAGCGGAGATTATTCAGAAAAGCGGAATCAATCCCCACAATCTGACTTTGGAAGTGACAGAAGGGCTGGCCATCAATGATCTGGAGCGGATGAAGACGATACTGGGACAGATCAAAGAGCTGGGAGTGCGGATCGCACTGGATGATTTCGGAACCGGATATTCTTCATTGAGCCACATCAGGGAACTGCCTTTTGATGTCATTAAAGTAGATCAGAGTTTCGTCAGGGATCTGGCGGAGGATAATTATTCCAAATCTTTTATTAAGATGGTGTCGGATCTGGCGGATGCCATCGGTGTTTCCATCTGCGTGGAAGGCATCGAGACAAAGGAGCAGTATAAGGTGTTAGAAGGCATGAAGGTGAGAATGATACAGGGGTACTATTTTGACAAACCCATGCCGAGAGCGGCGTTTGACGAGAAATATGTGGCAAAGAGCACACAGAGTGCGTCTGACAGTCATGCACAAAAGAAAACAAATCGTCCCGCGGGTAAACGGACGAAGAAAAAATGAGGAGGAAGATATGGAGAAAAAGAATTTGGCGAAGGAGCTTGCGGGTAACGCTTACCCCGGCAGAGGGATCGTGATCGGAAAGTCCGCAGACGGCAAATACGCAGTGACGGCTTATTTTATCATGGGAAGAAGCTCTAACAGCAGGAACCGTGTTTTTGTGGAAGAAGGAGAAGGCATTCGGACACAGGCATTTGATCCGTCTAAATTAGAAGATCCCAGTCTGATTATCTATGCACCGGTCAGAGTGCTGGGCAATAAGACGATTGTGACGAACGGTGACCAAACGGATACGATCTATGAACTTATGGATAAGCAGCAGACTTTTGAACAGGCACTGCGTACCAGAGAGTTCGAGCCGGATGCACCTAACTATACGCCCCGCATTTCAGGTATTATGCACTTGGAAAACGGCAGATATAATTACGCAATGTCTATTCTTAAGAGCAATAACGGCGATCCGTCTTCCTGTAACAGATATACGTTTGCCTATGAGAATCCGGCGGCGGGCGAGGGACATTTTATTCATACCTATATGGGTGACGGGAATCCGCTGCCGAGTTTTGAGGGTGAGCCCACATTGGTAGGCATAGAGGGCGATATCGACAGCTTCACGAAGACGGTGTGGGAAAACCTGAATGAGGAGAATAAGGTGTCGCTGTTTGTGCGCTTTATTGAAATCGAGAGTGGGAAATACGAGACCCGTATTGTAAACAAAAACGGAAAGGAATAACAACATGAACGAATTAGAACTGAAATATGGCTGTAACCCGAATCAGAAACCGTCGCGGATTTATATGGCGGACGGGAGTGAGCTGCCGATCAAGGTGCTGAACGGTAAGCCGGGATATATTAATTTTTTGGATGCTTTTAACGGTTGGCAGTTGGTGAAAGAATTAAAGAAGGCGACGGGACTTCCGGCGGCAACTTCTTTTAAGCATGTTTCCCCGGCGGGAGCGGCGGTGGGTCTGCCGCTTACGGATGTGGAGAAGAAGATTTACTGGGTGGACGATCTGGATATGGAGTTTACACCGCTGGCAAACGCTTATGCGAGGGCGAGAGGTGCGGACAGAATGAGTTCTTTCGGTGACTTTATCTCACTGTCTGATGTCTGTGATGTGGCGACCGCCAAGATTATCAAAAGAGAAGTGTCTGACGGCGTGATTGCACCGGGGTATGAGCCGGAGGCGTTAGAGATTCTGAAGGCGAAGAAGAAGGGCGGATATAATGTCATAGAGATCGATGAGAATTATGTACCGGCACCTGTTGAGGTGAAGCAGGTATACGGCATCAGCTTCGAGCAGGGCAGGAATGAGTTAAAGATTGACGACGAGTTTTTCAACAATATTGTGACGGAATCTAAAGATATGCCTGAGCAGGCGAAAATCGATCTGGCGATTGCCATGATTACCTTGAAATATACGCAGTCCAACTCCGTTTGCTATGTGAAGGGCGGACAGGCGATCGGTATCGGCGCAGGGCAGCAGTCGAGGATACATTGTACCAGACTTGCGGGTTCTAAGGCTGATAATTGGTTCCTGCGTCAGTCTCCCAAGGTACTGGGACTGCAATTTGTGGACGGCATCGGTCGTGCGGACAGAGATAATTCCATTGATCTGTATATCGGCGAGGATTACATGGATGTGCTGGCGGAGGGCGCATGGCAGAAGATATTCAAGGTGAAACCGGAAGTGTTTACAAGAGAAGAGAAGCGTGCGTGGCTGGATCAGATGAGCGATGTGGCGCTGGGGTCCGATGCATTCTTCCCCTTTGGCGACAATATCGAGCGGGCGCATAAGAGCGGCGTGAAATATGTGGCGCAGCCGGGAGGTTCCGTGCGTGACGACAATGTAATCGAGACATGTAATAAGTATGGTATGACGATGTGCTTTACGGGGATCAGGTTGTTCCATCATTAGAAGATACTGTATTGTTCACACATTGGCTTAAAGGTCCGCTCAGAGAGGAGTTAATATCTGCGTCACCGCGCTTCCGCTCCGCAAAAAGCGTAGCGGACACTAGACTCGTGAAATACCTCGTCAAGTGCCGACGCTTTTTGAGGGGTTCCTTCAGATATTAACTCCCCTCTGAGCTTAGGTTGTGACATGGGTGTGAAAAAAGCGAGCAGAATGATTTTTGACAGGTTAGTGTTGAATGGAAATTGATTTTTTAGGTGGATAGTGTTATTATTTTAACGATGGGGTTCCAA
>CAMWXF010000018.1 GCA_947178115.1 uncultured Lachnospiraceae bacterium | reverse complement strand
TGCTGCAGGGTGAGGAGAAATTGAGGGTGTTAAATGACATGCGGAATATGTCAACGGGTGTGCAGATTGACGATGAGGGATATATTACCTGGTAAAAGGTCGTAACATAAAAAAATAAAACCGGATGAAACTTTTCGGATATGTGATTCGTATTTATAGTAAGAACATAAGCGAAAGCTGCAATTCACGCGAAGGCTGTCCGGGGGCGTTCCGGAATAGCTGTGCTATTGTGATCGGCGGTTCAGAGATGGAGGATGGATTGTATGAATATTAATCAGAATCAATACAGCCCAAGAGTGGGATATTATCCGGAATATGGCAGAAGCTATGGCAAAAATCATGCGGAAAATGAGGAAGCGATGAGCTTTGCGGATCGTCTCGGAGAAGGTCAGAAGACAGTAGATGAGAGTGCAAAGGCCGGGGAGGATGCGAAGGATAAGAAGCAGGATGACGCCACTGAGTCAAAGTCTTACAGAGAACAGATTTTAGAGAAGATGGAGGAGATGGCGCAGAATATCAAAAAAGGTACGATCCAGCCGAAATTTAAGATCGGTGCGCAGGAGTATACCATCAAAGAGTGGGAAAAGCTTCTGGAGAAATTCGATGCTGCCGAGGAGGCGCTTCGCGAGGAAGTGGAAGCGATGATCGAGGAGATCAAGAAGCAGGCGGAAGCGGAAGCGTTACGGCGGGAAGCCGAAAGCGGCATGCATGATCCGAAAGAAATGACATATGTGTCAGAAACAACGGAGACACAGACTGTGACTGAAGTGACAGGAGTGCCGCAGCAGCCGGCAGCGGGAGTGACAGGAACAGACACGATAAAGACGGAGGAGATCGGAACGGAGGAGGCAGCGGCGCTTCTTACTGATGAAATCACGAAATGCAGTTACCCCACCGATAATCCGGAGCAGAAGCACTGGTATATTACCTGTTACGGGCAGGACGGTATCTCCTGTAAGGAAGCATATTTTGACGGCACGAGATGGGTCAACAAGGATCTGTGGAGCTTTTCGTATACGGAAAAAGGGCAATATGAGAAGGTCATGGCATTTTTGGAACGGTTTCCTCAGGATGCCAACCTGCGGTTTGCCGCCCACGAGAATTTTTGGAAGGATTTCCTTGCGGGCGAGATCGACGAGGATGAGTTCGTTTCTTTTTTCGAGACAACAAAGGACGGAGTGCCGGATTATACCTATGAGAAGGACGGCTCCACTTACATAGATCGGGAGAAGATCAAGTATGCAAAATATATGAATGACTTCGGTGTGCGTTTCTATACCAGAGAAGAGATGGAGCTGATTCTGCGAGGCATAGTGCATGAAAACAGAAAAAATATGACACGACTCTCATATTATGACGGCAAGATGACGATCCCTGCAGGAGTCGGAGCGGATAAAGATTCGGAAGAAGAGGATGAGATCGAAACGAAGCTTATAACGAAACCGGACGGCTCCACAGTGCTGCAGATCAAGACGGCCTATGGCGTGATGGAGCTGGAAGTCACGCAGGCACAGAAGTTCGGGCTGATGATAGATGTGGGGCATAGTATTGACAGGGACAATATCTCAAGCGTGGCTCCGTAGATATTAACTTGTATCTGAGTGTGGGGAGTGTGTAAAAATTAGGACTTGACAGCCATTAACACCGTGTGCTATAGTTGTCAAGGTTGTTATAACCATGCCGAAGACAGTAGGTGCCGTAATGTCGGCGTAAGCAGATTCACCTACCGAGGATAAGAGTTAGCTTGTAAAGTCACCCCTTTCCTGTCTTTGGGAAGGGGTTTATTATATGGTGAACTCCTTTCGGCGTAAAATCTATAAGGAGGTAAATGTAATGGCAAAGGTCGAACTGAAAAAACCTATCGTAGAAGAGATTGCGGCTTCCGTGAAAGATGCGCAGTCGGTTGTTCTGGTTGATTACCGCGGACTTACGGTGGAGCAGGATACGGAACTTCGTAAACAGCTTCGTGAAGCCGGAATTACCTACAAGGTTTACAAGAACACAATGATGAATTTTGCATTTAAGGGTACGGATTTTGAGTCGCTTACTCCCTATCTGGAAGGCCCCAGCGCAGTTGCTATTTCCACTGAGGATGCTACGGCACCTGCGAGAATATTATGCAAATTCGCTAAGACGGCAAACGCTCTTGAAGTTAAGGGCGGTGTTGTGGAAGGTGTGGCTTATGATGCTAAGGGAATCGAGAATATCTCAAAGATCCCGTCCAGAGAAGAGCTGCTTTCCAAGCTGCTTGGAAGCATCCAGTCCCCGATCACCAATTTTGCGCGCGTCATGAATCAGTTGGCGGAAAAAGGCGGCGCGTCCGAGAGTGCAGCAGAAGCGGCACCCGTAGAGGAAGCTCCGGCAGCAGAAGCGCCTGCGGCTGAGGAAACAGCGGCAGCAGAAGCACCCGCAGCTGAGGAAACAGCAGCAGAGGCACCCGCTGAAGAGACAGCAGAAGCACCTGCAGCAGAATAATGAGAAGTATCATATAACATTTAAACAAAAATAACGGAGGTAAACAGTAATGGCAAAATTATCTACTCAGGAATTAATCGATGCGATCAAAGAGTTGACAGTATTGGAATTAAATGATTTAGTAAAAGCATGTGAAGAAGAGTTCGGCGTATCTGCAGCAGCAGGCGTTGTTGTTGCAGCAGCAGGCGGTGACGCCGGTGCAGCGGCAGCAGAAGAGAAGACCGAGTTCGATGTTGAGCTGACAGAGGTTGGTCCTAACAAGGTTAAGGTTATCAAGGTTGTACGTGAAGCAACAGGTCTGGGTCTGAAGGAAGCAAAAGACTTAGTTGATTCCGCTCCGAAGGTATTGAAAGAGGCTGCTTCCAAGGAAGAGGCTGATGACATCAAGGCTAAGTTAGAGGCAGAAGGCGCTAAGGTTACCCTGAAATAATCCGGGAAACAACCATAAGTAAAAAGAACCGTTCATGTCAGACAGGCTTATGCTTCGTCAGCATGAACGGTTTTATGCTTGTTTGCGGCAGGCTTTTTTCTCATAAGTAAATCAGAAAATTCTTTTGTAAAATTCTAGAAATAATCATTGACTCCCCAAAAAGTTTGTAGTAGAATGGATAATGCACTATTGTGGTGTGGTATGCTTATTTGTATTGTAATTTCTAATCAATGAGCAATAAATCATAAAGAACGGGGTGAAATTGTCGATGGAAAAGAACAGGATCCGTAAGACTGCCGCCGGCAGAAATACGCGTATGACCTATGCACGACAGAAAGAAGTTCTGGAAATGCCAAATCTGATCGAAGTCCAAAAGGACTCTTATCAGTGGTTTCTGGATGAAGGCTTGAAGGAAGTTTTCGATGACATCTCTCCTATTTCAGACTATAGCGGACATTTGAGTCTGGAGTTTGTAGACTTCGAGTTATGCGAGGACGATGTTAAGTATTCGATTGAGAAATGTAAGGAAAGAGATGCTACCTACGCGGCACCCCTTAAGGTTAAAGTCCGTCTGATTAATAAGGAGAAGGATGAGATCACGGAGCACGAGATCTTCATGGGAGATCTGCCGCTCATGACAGCTACGGGCACTTTCGTCATCAACGGTGCGGAACGTGTTATCGTCAGCCAGTTAGTGCGTTCTCCCGGCATCTATTACGGAATCGGACATGATAAGATCGGTAAGAGACTTTTTTCCGCAACCGTCATTCCCAACCGCGGCGCATGGTTAGAGTATGAAACAGACTCTAATGATGTGTTTTACGTGCGCGTTGATAGAACGAGGAAAGTACCGATCACCGTGTTGATTCGTGCGCTCGGCGTCGGTTCCAACGATGAGATCAGGGAACTGTTCGGGGATGAGCCGAAGATCGAGGCAAGCTTTGCCAAGGATACTGCGGAGAATTATCAGGAAGGTCTTCTGGAATTATATAAGAAGATACGTCCCGGCGAGCCCTTAAGTGTGGAGAGTGCGGAGAGTCTGATCACGTCCATGTTTTTTGACCCCAGGAGATATGATCTTGCCAAAGTCGGCAGGTATAAATTTAATAAGAAGTTAATGTTCAGGAACAGAATCAGACATCACGTACTGGCAGAGGATGTGGTGGATACTCTGACCGGCGAAGTGATTGCGAAGGCGGGCGACAAGGTCAGCGCCGAGTTGGCTGATGCCATTCAGAATGCGGCAATTCCCGCGGTTATGATCCAGACGGAAGAGAAGAACGTCAAGGTTCTGTCCAACATGATGGTAGATATCACGAACTTTGTAGAGTGTAATCCGAAAGAGCTGGGCATCACGGAGCTGGTATACTATCCTGTGTTACAGCAGATTCTGGAGGAGTATAGTGAAGATCCGGAGATGCTGGCAGAGGCGATTCAGAAGAATGTACATGAGCTGATCCCGAAACATATTACGAAAGAAGACATTATTGCTTCCATTAACTATAATATCCATTTGGAATACGGTATCGGCAACGATGATGATATTGACCATCTGGGCAACAGACGTATTCGTGCGGTAGGAGAACTTTTACAGAACCAGTATCGTATCGGTCTGTCCAGATTGGAGAGAGTGGTTCGCGAGAGAATGACGACACATGATGCGGAGGAGATCTCACCGCAGGTGCTGATTAACATTAAGCCGGTACAGGCTGCTGTCAAGGAGTTCTTCGGTTCCTCGCAGTTGTCCCAGTTTATGGATCAGAATAACCCGCTGGGTGAGCTGACACATAAGAGACGTCTGTCCGCGTTGGGTCCCGGCGGTCTGTCCAGAGACAGAGCCGGATTCGAGGTTCGAGACGTACACTATACACATTACGGCAGAATGTGTCCTATTGAGACGCCGGAAGGCCCTAACATCGGTCTGATCAACTCACTGGCATCCTATGCACGGATCAATGAATATGGATTCGTGGAGGCACCTTACCGTGAGATTGACAAGTCCGATCCGCAAAACCCCCGTGTCACCGACAGGGTTGTCTACATGACTGCGGACGAAGAAGATAATTATCATGTGGCACAGGCATCTGCGCCGCTTGACGAGAACGGCTATTTTACACGTAACAATGTTTCCGGCCGTTATAAAGATGAGACACAGGAATACCCGAAGACGATGTTCGATTATATGGACGTATCGCCGAAGATGGTATTCTCCGTGGCGACGGCGCTTATCCCGTTCCTACAGAATGATGATGCGAACCGTGCGCTGATGGGTTCCAACATGCAGAGGCAGGCAGTGCCGCTGCTCTTCACCGAGGCACCGGCGGTAGGTACCGGTATGGAGCCGAAGGCGGCTGTTGACTCCGGTGTATGTGTGGTTGCGAAGAAGGCGGGAACGATTGATTATGTATCCGCTGATCTTATCAAGATGACTTATGATGACGGTGAGAAGGACGAATATCATTTGACGAAATTCTCCAGAAGTAACCAGTCCAACTGCTACAACCAGAAGCCTATTGTGTTCAAGGGCAATCATGTGGCGCAGGGCGAGGTGATCGCTGACGGTCCTTCTACAGACGGCGGCGAACTGGCGCTTGGTAAGAACCCGCTGATCGGATTCATGACATGGGAAGGTTACAACTACGAGGATGCGGTTCTTTTAAGTGAAAGACTGGTACAGGAAGATGTCTATACTTCCGTACACATTGAGGAATATGAAGCTGAGGCGCGTGACACCAAGTTAGGACCGGAAGAGATCACGAGAGATGTTCCGGGTGTGGGTGACGATGCCCTCAAAGATTTGGATGACAGAGGCATTATCCGTATCGGTGCGGAGGTTCGTGCCGGTGATATATTAGTCGGTAAAGTTACGCCTAAGGGTGAGACGGAGCTGACGGCGGAGGAGAGACTTCTTCGCGCGATCTTCGGTGAGAAGGCCAGAGAGGTGCGGGATACTTCCCTGAAAGTGCCTCACGGCGAGTATGGTATTGTTGTAGATGCCAAGGTATTTACGAGAGAGAATGGCGATGAGCTGTCACCGGGTGTAAACCAGGCAGTTCGCATCTACATTGCGCAGAAGAGGAAGATTTCGGTAGGTGACAAGATGGCAGGCCGTCACGGTAACAAGGGTGTGGTTTCCCGTGTACTTCCGGTGGAGGATATGCCTTATCTGCCCAACGGACGCCCGCTCGATATCGTATTAAATCCTCTGGGCGTGCCTTCCCGTATGAATATCGGACAGGTACTGGAGATTCACTTGTCGCTGGCGGCGAAAGCGCTCGGATTTAATGTGGCAACGCCGGTGTTTGACGGTGCGAAGGAAGGCGATATCGGTGATACGCTGGAACTTGCGAACGACTATGTCAATATGGAATGGGAAGAATTTGAGAAGAAGCATAAAGATGACCTGTCAGACGAGATCATGGAATATCTTTATGAGAATAGAGATCACCGCGAAGTATGGAAGGGTGTTGAGATTTCCAGAGACGGTAAGGTGCAGCTTAGGGACGGCAGAACAGGCGAATATTTCGATTCACCGGTTACCATCGGACACATGCATTACTTGAAACTGCATCACCTGGTAGATGATAAGATCCATGCACGTTCCACGGGTCCTTACTCGCTGGTAACGCAGCAGCCTCTGGGCGGTAAGGCACAGTTCGGCGGACAGCGTTTCGGAGAGATGGAAGTGTGGGCGCTGGAAGCGTACGGCGCAGCTTATACCCTGCAGGAGATCCTTACGGTGAAATCCGATGATGTGGTGGGACGTGTCAAGACTTATGAAGCGATCATCAAGGGTGATAACATTCCTGAGCCGGGCATTCCGGAGTCCTTCAAGGTACTGTTAAAAGAGTTACAGTCTCTTGGTCTGGATGTGAGAGTGCTCCGTGACGATCAGACAGAAGTAGAAATTATGGAGACGATCGATTACGGTGAGAACGATTACCGCTATGAGATCGAGGGTGATTCCAGAAATTATGATTATGAGAAAGATTCATTCGGCGCTATGGGATACCAGAAACAGGAGTTCGATGAGGACAGCGGAGAGCTGGTAAGCAGCGATGAGGATGATGACGCATTCGCAGAGGACGATATGGATCTGGACGCTGATTTCGCGGAAGAAGAGAAAGAGGTTTTCTAAGACGTCATAGGACGCCGCGCAAATATATAATCTGGAAGGAGCATGGTGATATAAAATGTCAGACATGAAACAAGCAACCTATCAACCTATGACATTCGATGCCATCAAGATCGGATTGGCATCGCCTGAGAAAATCAGAGAGTGGTCGAGAGGCGAAGTGACTAAGCCGGAGACCATTAACTATAGAACTTTAAAACCTGAGAAAGAAGGTCTGTTCTGCGAGAAGATCTTCGGGCCGAGCAAGGACTGGGAGTGCCACTGCGGTAAGTATAAGAAGATCAGATATAAGGGCGTAGTCTGTGATCGATGCGGCGTTGAAGTAACTAAGGCCAGCGTCCGCAGAGAACGTATGGGACATATCGAACTGGCAGCGCCGGTTTCCCATATCTGGTATTTTAAGGGAATTCCCAGCCGTATGGGACTGATCCTTGATCTGTCTCCGAGAGTGCTGGAAAAGGTGTTGTATTTTGCTTCCTATATCGTACTGGACAGCGGTGAGAGCGATCTGGAGTACAAACAGGTTCTCTCCGAGAAGGAGTACCAGGATGCCAGAGAGGCATGGGGCAATCGTTTCCGTGTAGGCATGGGCGCCGAGGCGATTAAGGAACTGCTGCAGGCAATTGACTTAGATGCCGAGGCGGCAGAGTTAAAAGAAGGTTTACGTGAGTCCACAGGGCAGAAGCGTGCGCGTATTATCAAGAGACTGGAAGTGATCGAGGCTTTCAGAGAGTCCGGTAACCAGCCGGAGTGGATGATCATGGATGCGATCCCGGTTATTCCGCCCGATCTCAGGCCGATGGTACAGCTGGACGGCGGACGTTTTGCGACCAGCGACTTAAATGATTTATATAGAAGGATCATCAACAGAAATAACCGTCTTAAGAGACTGTTAGAGCTTGGTGCGCCTGATATTATTGTCCGCAACGAGAAGAGAATGCTGCAGGAGGCAGTGGATGCTCTGATCGACAACGGCAGAAGAGGACGTCCGGTAACGGGTCCCGGTAACAGAGCGCTTAAGTCTCTGTCTGATATGTTAAAAGGTAAATCCGGTCGTTTCCGTCAGAACCTGCTCGGTAAGCGTGTGGATTACTCCGGACGTTCCGTTATCGTGGTTGGTCCCGAATTAAAGATCTATCAGTGCGGTCTGCCTAAGGAAATGGCGATCGAGTTGTTTAAACCTTTTGTTATGAAAGAATTGGTATCCAGAGGAATCTCCCAGAATATCAAGAATGCCAAGAAACTGGTGGAGAGACTGGATACGCAGGTATGGGATGTCTTAGAGGAAGTAATCAAAGAACATCCGGTTATGTTAAACCGTGCTCCTACCCTGCATAGACTTGGTATTCAGGCCTTCGAGCCGATTCTTGTGGAAGGTAAGGCAATCAAGCTTCATCCGCTTGTATGTACGGCGTTTAATGCTGATTTCGACGGTGACCAGATGGCAGTTCATCTGCCGTTGTCCGTGGAGGCGCAGGCAGAGTGCAGATTCTTACTGTTATCTCCGAACAATCTGTTAAAGCCTTCCGACGGCGGACCGGTAGCGGTTCCTTCACAGGATATGGTACTGGGAATCTACTATCTGACGCAGGAGAGACCCGGTGCAATCGGCGAAGGCAAATTCTATAAGAATGTAAACGAAGCGATTCTGGCCTACGAGAACGGCGCATGTACGCTTCACACGAGAATTACGGTCAGAGTTACGAAACAGACAGCGGACGGTGAGACTGTAACCGGCAATGTGGAGTCCACGCTGGGAAGATTTCTTTTCAATGAGATACTACCGCAGGATCTGGGGTATGTGGAGAGAAAAACGCCGGAAGACCTGCTGAAATTGGAAGTGGACTTCCATGTAGGCAAGAAGCAGTTAAAGCAGATTCTGGAGAAGGTCATCAACATCCATGGCGCCGTAAAGACGGCAGAGGTGCTTGACCTGATCAAATCTACAGGTTATAAGTATTCTACAAGAGCGGCTATGACGGTATCCATTTCCGACATGACCGTGCCGGCGAAGAAAGAGGAGATGCTGGAAGAAGCGCAGGCTACCGTTGATAAGATCTCCGTTAATTTCAGGCGTGGTCTGATCACGGAGGAAGAGCGTTACCGTGCTGTTGTAGAGACATGGAACGAGACGGATAAGAAGCTGACGGATGTGCTTTTGTCCGGTCTGGATAAATATAATAATATATTCATGATGGCGGATTCCGGTGCCCGTGGTTCCAACCAGCAGATTAAGCAGTTGGCGGGTATGCGTGGATTGATGGCTGATACGACAGGTAGAACCATCGAGCTGCCGATCAAATCTAACTTCCGTGAAGGTCTGGACGTATTGGAATACTTTATGTCCGCACACGGTGCACGTAAAGGTCTGTCCGATACGGCGCTGCGTACAGCCGACTCCGGTTATCTGACCAGACGTATGGTTGACGTTTCACAGGAACTGATCATTCGTGAAACCGACTGCTGCGAGGGTAAGGATGAGATTCCGGGTATCGTAGTTAAGGCGTTCATGGACGGTAAAGAGACGATCGAAGGATTGAGCGACAGAATCACGGGACGTTTCTCCTGTGAGGATATCAAGGATAGAGACGGCAAGATGATCGTGAAGAGAAATCACATGATCACACCGGCCCGTGCGGCGAAGATCTTAAGCAAGGGTGTAAACGAGAAGGGTGAGCCTATCGAAGAGGTGAAGATCCGTACTATATTAACCTGCCGTTCCCATGTGGGAATCTGTGCGAAGTGCTACGGCGCTAATATGGCAACGGGTGAGGCTGTTCAGGTGGGTGAGGCTGTCGGTATCATCGCGGCACAGTCCATCGGTGAACCCGGTACACAGCTTACCATGCGTACCTTCCATACGGGCGGTGTGGCCGGTGACGATATCACTCAGGGTCTTCCCCGTGTAGAGGAGCTTTTTGAGGCCCGTAAGCCGAAAGGTCTGGCAATCATCGCGGAGTTCGGCGGCGTGGCCACGATTAAGGATACAAAGAAGAAGAGAGAAGTCGTAATCACGAATGATGAGACGGGAGAGTCCAAGACGTATCTGATTTCCTACGGTTCCAGAATTAAGATTATGGACGGCGCCGTGCTGGAGGCCGGTGACGAGCTGACAGAGGGTAGCGTGAATCCCCATGATCTGTTGAAGATTAAAGGTATTCGTGCGGTTCAGGATTACATGCTGCGTGAAGTACAGCGTGTATACCGCCTGCAGGGTGTTGATATTGCCGATAAGCATATCGAGGTGATCGTGCGGCAGATGCTTAAGAAAGTCCGCATTGAGAACAGCGGTGATACGGATTTCCTGCCGGGTACACTGGTAGATGTTCTGGATTATGAGGACATGAATGAGGAACTGATCAAGGCAGGTAAAGAGCCGGCGGACGGTAAGCAGATCCTGCTCGGTATCACCAAGGCAGCGCTGGCAACTGATTCCTTCCTGTCGGCGGCATCCTTCCAGGAGACCACGAAGGTATTGACCGAGGCTGCGATCAAGGGTAAGGTTGATTCCCTGATCGGTTTGAAAGAGAATGTTATCATCGGTAAGCTGATTCCGGCAGGAACCGGTATGAAGCGTTATCGTGATACAACGCTCAGTACTGACGCCAATCTTCTCAGCCGTCTTGTGACGGAAAATGAACTGAGTTTCGATGACGGGTTCGATGGCGAAGAAGAACCGGCAGAAGAACTGTTAGAAGGCGAAGAACTGACGGATGTTGATATCGACGAGGATGAGGATATGGAGAGCGATCTCGAGGATAACGATCCGGAAGAGTCCGATGTCGAAGAAGCGGAGATGGAAGTTGTAGAGTAAGAAAATGCAGCCGTTTAAAACCGCTTTATAAAGCAAAAAAATGTGTTGACAATGCATTCGCGTGCAAGTATACTATTTTAGTGTGCACGTGAATGCATTTTTTTGCGTTGCACAGAATGTCATAAAGGCATGTACTAATAATAAGTAGGAGGTGAAAAGAATGCCAACATTTAACCAGTTAGTCAGAAAAGGACGTCAGACATCTGTAAAGAAGTCAACCGCACCTGCATTGTTGAAAGGTTACAACTCCCTTCACAAGACAGCGATCGATACGGCTTCACCGCAGAAGAGAGGTGTCTGCACAGCTGTTAAGACAGCAACTCCTAAGAAGCCTAACTCCGCACTCAGAAAGATCGCCAGAGTACGTCTTTCCAACGGAATTGAAGTAACAAGCTACATTCCGGGCGAAGGTCACAACTTACAGGAGCATAGTGTTGTCCTGATCCGTGGCGGAAGAGTAAAGGACTTACCCGGTACAAGATACCATATCATCAGAGGTACGCTGGATACCGCGGGAGTCGCTAACAGAAAGCAGGCTCGTTCTAAGTACGGCGCTAAGAGACCGAAAGCATCGAAGTAAACTATTTCACAAACTTTCGGGTTGAGGAAGGCGTATAGCCTGCAGGCTTTAGTACCACAAACAGAACTAATTTAGTGTTGGGATTCTTTTGAGGCGAGTAGGGTTGCCCTACTCGATATGAATAGAAATACCGCACGTACACATTGAATTAGAGGACACATGTGAGTACCGATGAATTAAAATAATTTTTAAGGAGGGAAGAATCGTGCCACGTAAAGGACATATTGCAAAGAGAGATGTATTAGCAGATCCTTTATACAATAATAAGGTTGTCACCAAGCTGATCAACAATATCATGTTGGACGGTAAGAAGGGTGTAGCCCAGAAGATTGTATACGGAGCATTTGAGCGAGTAGAAGAGAAAGCCGGAAAACCGGCACTTGACGTATTTGAGGAGGCTATGAACAATATCATGCCTGTTCTCGAAGTTAAGGCAAGACGTATCGGTGGTGCTACCTATCAGGTACCGATCGAGGTTCGTCCGGACAGACGTCAGGCTCTCGGCCTTCGCTGGTTGGTAATGTTTTCTCGTAAGAGAGGCGAAAAGACCATGAAGGACAGACTTGCAAACGAGATTTTAGATGCTGCGAACAATACAGGTGCAGCAGTTAAGAGAAAAGAAGATATGCACAAAATGGCAGAAGCAAACAAGGCGTTTGCTCACTACCGCTTTTAGTAATATAAGGAGGAAAAAACCTTGGCTGGAAGAGAATATCCGTTAGAGAGAACCAGAAATATAGGTATCATGGCGCATATCGATGCCGGTAAGACGACATTGACAGAGCGTATCCTGTATTATACTGGCGTAAACTACAAGATCGGTGATACTCATGAAGGTACTGCGACCATGGACTGGATGGAGCAGGAGCAGGAAAGAGGTATTACGATCACATCAGCCGCTACGACATGCCACTGGACTTTGGAAGAAAACTGCAAACCGAAGGAAGGCGCATTGGAGCATCGTATCAACATTATTGATACTCCCGGTCACGTTGACTTTACTGTAGAAGTTGAGCGTTCACTCCGCGTACTTGATGGCGCTGTAGGCGTATTTTGTGCAAAGGGTGGTGTTGAACCACAGTCAGAGAATGTATGGAGACAGGCTGATACCTACAATGTACCGAGAATGGCATTTATCAATAAGATGGATATCTTAGGTGCTAATTTCTACGGTGCTGTAGAGCAGATCAGAACAAGATTAGGTAAAAATGCGATTATCCTCCAGCTGCCTATCGGTAAAGAGGATGATTTCAAAGGAATCATCGACTTATTCGAGATGAAAGCCTATATCTACAATGATGATAAGGGCGAGGATATCACGATCACAGAGATTCCTGCCGATATGGCGGACGACGCAGCACTCTACCATGATGAGTTGGTTGAGAAAGTCTGCGAGCTGGACGATGATCTGACCATGATGTACCTGGAGGGTGAAGAACCTTCCGTAGAAGATATGAAGAAAGCACTGCGCAAGGGTACCTGCCAATGTACGGCAGTTCCCGTATGCTGCGGTTCCG
>CAMWXF010000017.1 GCA_947178115.1 uncultured Lachnospiraceae bacterium | reverse complement strand
ATATCTACGGAGCCGCGCTTTCGCTCCGTAAAAAGCGTAGCGGACACTAAGCTCGAAAGTTGCGTTGCAACTTTATACCTCGCTAAGTGCCGACGCTTTTTAAGGGGCTCCTTAAGAAATTAACTTTCATCTGCGCTGGGTATTGGATGGGTATGAGACAGTTGTCTTAGATTAGCCGGCAGTTTAAATCCGAAGGATTTAAACATATCCAAACGGTCCTTATGGCAAATATATACTGCTCCACGCTGTATATCTAAAGGGATTTAACGGGATAATGGCTTACTTGAATGATACTTAGACAATCATTGTAAAGAGCTTTGTGAGATAGGCTTTTGAAAGTTTATGGAGGCATAGGCCGACGATAGAAAGTGTTATATAACAACAGAAATATTAAAGTTGCATTTAATATTTTAGAGAAACGAGAAAATAACGCATGGAACAAAAAGAAGAGATTGGAATCGGAGAACAGAATAGAGTTAGGATTATCTTGCAGATTGGTAGCTTTTTTGCGATTTTCTTGGTGTTGCTGTTGGTGGTGTCTTATATGGTAAGGACAAACGGGGATGTGAAGGATCGGTTTGCGGGATTTTATGCCGAGAAGAGGGATTCGCTGGATATCGTGATGATTGGTTCCAGTCCGGTTTTTCCTTATTATGCAGCGCCTAAGCTCTGGGGAGAGAGTGGTATCGCAATGTATCCGTTGTCTTCCAATGTACAGCGGCCTGTGGCGATGAAGTATCTGGTGGAGGAAGCGGAGAAATTCCAAAATCCTAAGCTGTATATCTTCGAGATGAGAATGTTTACTATGGAAGACGCGGGGCTTCGGGAGAATATGGCATACACTCGGGGCGTGACGGATAATCTGCGGTATTCGGGGCTCAGGAATAAGACGATACAGGCGATGGTTCCGGAAGATAATGAAGAGGGACGGATCAGCTTCTATCTGGATATTATGAAATATCACACGAATTGGAAGATGCTGGCGCTTCCGTCGGAGTGGGCGAATATGCTGTACTATAATCCGCATCCGCTTAAAGGGTATACTTTCAAGGATGAAGTGGGACCGCTGCCCATGCCGGATTGTGGTAATGCGGAGGGGACGAAAGCGATTCCGGAGGAGCAGGAGGCTTATCTGCGGGATCTATTGGATTATTTGGAGCAGGGGAATCATGAGGCGCTGTTTATCGTATCGCCCTACGGGGAGTCGTTAGAAGACCAGCAGATGTACAATTATATAGGAGAGATTGTGACATCCTGCGGCTATCGTTTTCTGAATATGAACGATTATTATGAGCAGATCGGCATAATATTCGAGGAAGATTTCGCGGATTACGGCAGTCATACGAACGCTGTCGGGGCGGAGAAGTGTACGGATTTTCTGCAGACGTATTTGCTGGAAAATTATGATTTCACGGATAAACGCGGCGAGGCGGCATACGAGTCGTGGGACGAGGCGTATGTAAGATGGCAGGGTGAGATGGAGACTGCAAGACAGACGATAGCTGAACGGATCGCGAACGAGGAGTATGCTGTTGTGGAAGAGATAGCGAAGCTCAATTAAAGAAAGGAAAGATACATGTGCGGAATTGCCGGATTATGTAATTGGGGTGACAACTGGCAGCGGAATATAGAGAGAATGAATGAGAAGATGTATCGCAGAGGACCGGACGCTTCCGGCATCTGGGCATCCGAAGAACATGCAGTGGTTCTGGGACACAGAAGGCTCTCTATTGTGGATCTGACTCCATCGGGTGCACAGCCCATGGAATCTCATGACGGGCGTTACGTGATAGCTTATAACGGAGAGATCTATAATTACCGGGCCATTCGGGACAGACTGCTGCAGGAGCACAAGACAGCGGTTTTTCGGGGGACATCCGACACGGAGATACTTCTGGAGGCAATCGCGGCATATGGCATGGAAGAGACGCTTCGCATGGCAAAAGGTATGTTTGCCATGGCTGTATATGACAAGAAAGAACGCGTGTTATCTATTGCCCGCGACAGAGTGGGAGAAAAGCCTTTGTATTATGGATTTGTGCAGGGAGACAAGTTTGTATTTGCCTCCGACCTGAATTCCATTGCGGCGTTGGATGGTTTTGAAAACCCCGTTAATACAGGGATTCTGGAGCAATATTTTAGGTATGGCTACATTCCGGCGCCCTATTCTGTTTATCAGAATATCTATAAATTAGAGCCAGGGAAATGTATAGAAATTAAATTTCCATTTAATAAATATGATATAAAAACCTACTGGTCCATGCGTGAGGCGGCGGTTTACGGGCAGTCGCATCTTTTTACGGGAAGCGAGACGGAGGCGGCGGAGGAATTGGAACGTCTGCTGAAAGAATCGATTCGTGGCCAGATGGTGGCGGATGTGCCGGTGGGGGCATTCCTCTCCGCAGGAATTGACAGCAGCACGGTGGTATCTCTTATGCAGTCCATAAGTGACAGGAAGGTTCGCAGCTTCACGATCGGTATGTGGGACGAAAAATTTAACGAAGCGGATATTGCCGGACAGATTGCGGCACATCTGGGAACGGAGCATACAGAATTGTATATTACGGAAGAAGATGCCCGTGGGGTGATCCCCCATCTGGCGCAGATGTTTGGGGAACCCTTTGCGGATTCGTCTCAGATTCCCACGTATCTGGTCAGTAAGATGACCAGGGAGCATGTGACGGTATCCTTAAGCGGAGACGGAGGCGATGAGCTGTTCTGCGGTTATAATACCTACACTTCTATCGACAGAATCTGGCAGAAAACGCGCAAGATTCCTTATGGGCTGCGGAAGCCTGTCAGTTCGCTTCTTGGTCTGGGGAGTGTCGGGAGTCACGGTGCTATGGCAGTCAGGGCCAGGCTTCTGGGTGCGCGCAGTATTGAGGATATGTATCTGCAATCCGAGATCGGAGAAGGGTTCCGGCTTGTGAGGAAACAGAATGGCACGGCTAAAACTGACGGAGATCTATGCACGCAGACAGAGCAGTATGATACGGTTATGGACACTTATCCGTCAAGGCTTCTCAAGGAGCCGCAACACAATTTGATGTTGATGGATCTATTGATGTATCATCCTGACGACATTCTGTGTAAGGTGGACCGCACTGCCATGGCGGTCTCGCTGGAGACGAGGGTGCCTATGCTGGACCGGGATGTGGTAGAGTTTGCATGGACGCTTCCGCTGTCCTATCGCAAGCAGGATGGTGTGACCAAAAAGATTTTGCGTGATATCCTCTATCGCTATGTGCCGCGTGAGCTGATGGAGCGGCCGAAGAAGGGATTCAGCATTCCCCTGCATAAATGGCTGAAGGAACCGGAACTGCGCGAGTGGGCACAGAGTCTGATCGACAGGAAGACGCTGGACGAGCAGGGCATATTGGAGACTGATGTAGTATGGCAGTTGTGGGACGACTATATTAAGCGGGATATCTGGCGTGTGCAGATCTGGTATGTGTTGATGTTTCAGGAGTGGATGCGCACGTGTTATTTGCAGAAATGATCATTAGACGCAAAGCGAGGTCACAAGATGAAAGTTATAGAGCACTATCATCCGGCTATCAGTATAAGAGAGCAGACGGATCTGATTTCGATCATTATAGCGGCTTATAATATAGAAGAGTATATTGAGCGGGGTGTAGAGTCCGTCCGCAATCAGACTTACGGGAATCTGGATATCGTTGTGGTGGACGACGGTTCTACGGATTCTACCGGGGCAGTCTGTGACCGACTGGCGGCTAAAGATGCACGGATCAGAGTTATCCATAAGAAGAACGGCGGGCTCTCCGACGCAAGGAATGTTGGGATTGCTGCCGCGAAGGGCGGTTATATCGGGTTTGTGGACGGCGATGACTGGATCGATCCCGACATGTATGAGAAGATGCTCGGTGCTATGAAGGAACAGAATGCGGAAGCGGCAATCTGCCGTTATCGCCGGATATACAGAACGAATACCGTGGATCAGTCGAAGGACAGGGTGGTCCTGTTTGAAGGGCAGGAAGCTCTGCAATATTATGTACAGGAAACGCCGGACTACGATATTCAGAATGCCGCATGGAACAAACTATATAAGAAAGAGGTCCTTGCGGGAATCGACTTTCCGGTGGGAAAATGGTACGAGGATATCATGTTTACCACTAAGGCGCTTGGCCGTGCGGCTAAGTGCATTTACCTTGACAGTGCCTGTTATAACTATATAATAGACAGAGAGGGAAGTATCATGAATGCGCAGATCAATTCGCACACTTTTACGGATCAGATCCCGGCTTATTATGAGAAGACAGAATTTCTAAGGAGCCTGGGGAGAGAGGATCTGGCGGATATTCATGATTATTTTTTTTATAAAAGATTACTGCAGTTCTACGTACAGGTGTATAATGCGGACATGCCGGAACGGGACAGCTACTTAGAGCAGCTTACGCAGATTATACGGGATAACAGAGAACATTACAGCAAAGCCTATGGATGTGCGGTGGCTGATCCACGGGATTATCGGAAGATGAAACTCTTCTTACGTTCTCCGAAGCATTATTTGTGCAGAATACGGCTGGACGAACGGGTGATCATACCGCTTAAGGTCAGGGTGAAAGCGGTATTAAGAAAAATAAAGCACAGTCAATGAGAAATAACGATTGTTATCAATAGGGTTTGTGTAACCAAGAGGATAGAAAGCATTATAATATGGTCATCATACAGCTTGCAGGCGGACTGGGCAACCAGATGTTCCAGTATGCCTTATATTTACAACTGAAAAGTCTGGGCAAAACCGTCAAAATTGATGATGTGGCCGGATTTGCACAAGACGCGCAGCGCGATCCGGCGCTTAAGTATTTCGGTATCGAGTACGAGCGGGCGACGGCGGAGGAGCTAAGACAGATGTTGGATTCCTCCATGCTGCCTTGGGCGAGAGTGCGCAGGAAGCTGTTTGGCAGGAAGAAGAAATCTTACTTTGAGGCGGACAAGCTTTTTCATCCGGAGATCATGGAGTGGGATGATATTTATTTAGAGGGATATTGGCAGACTGAGAAATATTTTGCCGGGGTGTCGCAGGAGGTCAGGGCGGTTTATGATACGGACAGATTGTTACAGTTTGCCGATGCCGCCATGCGGGATAACGGGGAGCGGTGCGCAACGGCCAAATGGCTGACACAGATCAACGCTACCGAGTCTGTCAGTGTGCATATCCGCAGAGGCGATTATCTTCTGCCGGAGAATCAGGAACTGTTCGGCGGAATCTGCACGGCATCGTATTATCTAAGAGCGATGGAGCAGATGAAACGGGAACATCCGGAGTGTATATTTTATATTTTTACAAATGATAAGCAGTGGCTCAGGGAACAGATCACTGAAGCTGAGACGGCAGATCAGGCAGAAGCCTCGGACGAAGCGAAAGCGACAGACAGAGAAGAAACAGCAGATAGATTCGTAATAACGGATCGTATAAGAATAGTAGAACTACCGGAAACAGCAGGCACGGCAGAACAGCGGGATTACGAGGAGTTTGCCTTGATGAGCAAATGCAGGCACCATATACTGGCAAACAGCAGCTATAGCTGGTGGGCCTCTTACCTATGCAGGAATCCCCATAAGACGGTGCTTGCGCCCGAACGGTGGCTGAACGGCTGGGATTGTACGGATATCTACAGGGAAGATATGCAGCGCATACCGAGTACGAAAGGAAACAACGATACATGAGTAAACAGGCAGTTGGAGAAGATAGTCATAGAGACGGTGAGCAGACAGGGAAGAAAGTTACCCTGCTTCACAAAGTAGGATATCTGTTTGATCAAAAGCAGAAGAAGCAGTTAGTGGGTCTGGCGGTGTTAATCCTGATCGGCGGCTTGCTGGAAACATTGGGCGTGTCCATGCTTCTGCCGGTAGTGACGGCAATTATGGACCCGGAAGCCATCATGGAGAAAGAGCCGGTGCGCGATGTGGCACAGATGCTGCACATTCAGACAAGCAGAGACCTGATTATGTATATGCTCATTGTGTTGATCGTGCTGTATGTGTTTAAGAATGCCTATCTGTTGTTCCTGACTTATGTACAGAACACTTTCGTAACGCGTAACCGGAATCGCATGATCAGCCGCGTGATGAGGGAATTCCTAAACCGTCCGTATGAGGATTATCTTGGGGCGGATATCCCCACGGTATTCCGCCTGACAGATAATGATATTCCAAATGCTTTCCAGTTGATTCTCGTGATGATACAGATGATTACGGAGATTGTGGTTGCGGTTTCGCTGTGCATTGTGTTGGTGGTGAGCAGCCCGCTTATGTGCCTTTTTATCGTAGTGATTTTCTTAGGACTGACCCTGATCATTACGAAGCAGTTAAAGCCGCGCCTTAACAGAATCGGACACAGGAATCAGACGATACAGTCGCGTATCGCTAAGTGGCGGATTCAGTCGATCTATGGGTTAAAAGATGTGAAGGTACTGCACAGAGAAGAGTTCTTCGTGCGCAATTATTACGAGAGCGGTGCCGTCGGTGCAAATGTGGCGAGAAATTATGCGGTGCTCAATAATCTGCCGAGGCTTCTGATCGAGACGATTTTTATGGCAGCGATGTTTCTGTTTATGCTGCTGTATATGATGCGGGGTGGTAATTTGACCGTGCTGGTTCCGCAGTTGACGGTTTTCGCCATGGCGGCGATCCGTATGCTGCCCGGTATCAACCGCATCAACACATACCTGTCGGAGATCGCATACGCGCAGCCTTGTCTGGATTATCTGTATGATAATCTGAATGAGAACATGAAGAAAGACGTGAACGGAAGCGTGACCGGACTTACCGGTGATAAGCAGCCGGAGCTTCCGAAGCTGGAGCTGCAGGATAAGATCGTGTTAGATCATATCACTTACGCTTATCCGAATACGGAGAAAAATATATTCACGGACGCGCATATGGAAGTGAAGAAAGGACAGTCCGTAGGTATCATGGGACCGTCCGGTGCGGGCAAGTCCACGATCGTGGATATTCTGCTGGGACTTCTGCACGTGCAGTCGGGAAAGATTACTTGCGACGGGATGGATATCTTTGATAATTATCCCGCATGGCTTGGCAAGATCGGCTATATTCCGCAGTCTATCTATCTGATCGACGAATCCATCAGGGATAATATCGCCTTCGGTATCGATGCGGATCGGATCGATGATAAACGAATCTGGGAAGTGCTGGAGGAGGCACAGCTTAAGGAATTTGTGGAAGAGCTTCCGGAAGGGCTGGATACGACCATAGGTGACAGAGGTGTCAGAATATCCGGCGGACAGAGACAGCGTCTGGGCATCGCCAGAGCGCTCTACCACAATCCGGAGATTCTGGTCTTCGACGAGGCGACTTCCGCACTGGATAACGATACGGAAAAAGCAGTTATGGATGCCATTAACAGCTTCCATGGCAGGAAGACCATGGTGATCATTGCTCACAGACTCAACACGATCGCCAAGTGTGATGTGATCTATAAAGTGGAAGACGAGAAGATAACGGAGACTACGATATCATGTTAGGGATTGAGGTACAGGAAGGTTTCGGACTAGGAAACCAGTTGTTTTTCTATATTACGACCAGGTGCATTGCTCTGGATAAGGGGTATCAGTTCAGTGTGCTTGATCCGGAGCATTTTGCCAACAATATGCACAGCGACTGCGGGCTTTATTTCATGGACCCGGATATGGGAGTGCCATCTTCAAAGGAAGATTATAAGAAAGTCTTCCATGAGAAAGAGACCAGACTCTATGCGGGAAACTCCAAGCATGATCTGACGCATGGCGTGTATGTGACGGATGCCGATGCGCAGCTGTTTGATATTGAAGACGATACGCTGATCTACGGCAATCTTCAGGCGGAGGATTATTTCATTTCCCATAAAGAGGAGATCAAGAAGTGGCTTGCGGTCAAGCCGGAGTATGACTGCAAAGAATACAGCAGAGACAATCTCTGTATCCTGCACCTTCGTTGCAGCGATTATATGGGCTCGCCGGAATTGTATCTGCAGAAGAAGTACTGGATTATGGGCATGAAGCAGATGCGCAGGATCAATCCCGACATGGAGTTTATGATCATCACCAATGATGTGAAGGAGGCGGGAAAGTTTCTGCCGGGCATACCCGCTTATAATTTTGATCTGGCGAAAGATTACAGCGTGTTGAAGAATGCAAAATATCTGTTGCTGGCGAATTCTTCTTTTGCCTATTTCCCTGCGTTTACCAGTGATACGGTGCAGTATATCTTAGCGCCGAAATACTGGGCGAGACATAATGTGTCCGACGGTTATTGGGCGTCGGAGCAGAATATTTATGCGGGCTGGCATTATATGGACCGCAGGGGCAGGGTGTACACGGCCGAGGAGTGTAAGCGAGAGCTGGCGGAGTATAAGCGGACATCGAAGAAATATGCGGCGGTCAATGTGAAACCGACAGGAGTGCGGCTGGCGTTTGCGAAGCTGCGTGCACAATATATATATAAGAAAGCATATTTGTGTAAGATCGCAAGAGGCGTGGCGAGAAGATTAAGAAAACTTCGGCAGTAACACCTGAACAAGTTGGAGTTCTCCGAAAAGTAACGGAAAAAGGATATAGATCGGATGAGCAGTACGGAAAAGAAGAAGGAAAACAACATATATATCAGGTTTACAGGATCCCTGCAGGGCATTTGCGGCAGGATCTCGGCGCGCATTGACCGGATTCCCATGAAGCGGATGACAATATATGCGGGAATCCTGCTGCTTCTGTCTCTCATTCCGCTTCTGCTGCTGGGCAGATATAACGTGATGTGCATCGATGACTATGACTACGGAAAGCAGGTGCATGATACATGGATTGCCACGGGCTCTCTGTGGCGGTCGATTCAGACTGCATGGAAGCAGAACATGGAATTCTATCAGGACTGGCAGGGTACTTATATATCCTGTTTTCTGATGGCGCTTTGCCCCATGAACTTTCATTATGAGATCGCTTACGTGGTTCCGATTCTGATGATCGGGATGTTTGCGGTATCGACCTATGTACTCGGAAGGCATATTCTGCACAGATGGCTGGGGATTGACAGGAAAGGCGGCAGCTTTATCATGTTTATGCTGCTCTTTGCGTTCTATCAGGTGTTGGAGGCGCCTTTTGAGGGAATCTACTGGTATAATGGCTCTACCCACTATATTTTGATGGAGTCTCTGTGGTTCTTCACTCTGACGGCACTCTCGGCAAGCCTGTGGGCGCAGGACAGAACGAAGGAAGCGCTTCTATGCGGAATCTCGTCAGTGCTGGCGGTGATTGTGGGCGGCGGCAATCTGGTGACGGGGCTGCAGGCGGAGATCGTCATGGTGCTATTGGTTATCTATGCAGTGGTGACGAACCGTAAGAAAATTGTTGCGGCGGCGATTCCTTTTGTCACGGGCAGTATAGGATTTATGATCAACACCATGGCGCCGGGCAATGTCAGACGGGGCAGCATCGATATGGATGAGGGATATCCGGCGGTGATGTCGATTCTGCTTTCTTTCTATTATTGTGTGGTATTCATAATTCGCTGGACATCAGTGTTTGTAATTCTGGTCTGGCTGCTGCTTTTGCCTGTTATGTGGAAGCTTGTGAAGAAATCAGAGAGATCTTTTGCACATCCTGTATGGGTGACGGCAGGGGCTTTCTGCGTGTTATCCGCCATGTTTACGCCGACACTTTATGCAGTCGGTATGGTGGGAATGTCCAGAGTGGATAATATTATTCAGATGGTATATTACCTGTGCCTGGTCATGGTGAGCGCCTACTGGCTCGGGTATTTTGCGCACAGAGAGGAGCAGACGGTCCGGACAGCAACGCGGGAAAAAGGTTCGGAGAGTTTTACGAATAATGCGGATCGGATGACGGCGGGGGAACTGTTCGGCGCTTTTTTGGAAAAAGTAGGGAACAGAATGACGGCAGCATGCCTCTTCCTGGTGCTTGTGGTGTGGGTCTGCACGGCGGATAAGAATACTTATACGAGTGTCTCGGCGGTGCGGTCACTGGTCAACGGAGAGGCGCAGACATTTTACGAGGAAGCGATGGAACGGCACCGGAGCTATACGGACGATACGGTCATGGATGTGGAGGTGCGCCCTTATTCCGCCAGACCGGAGCTGTTTGACTTTCAGGATCTGTCGGAGGATGAGGGAAACTGGCTGAATCTGGCGGTGACGCGGTATTATCATAAGGATAGCGTGAAGGTGGTGAAGGATTAAGATGGCCGATAAATTAAAACTGCCGAATGTCACACTGGCGGCAATGACCAGCGTGGACATCTACGAAACTATCAAGGCGATGAAATACAGCATGAGACAGATCGAGTTTGGTGATGTGGTGCTGGTTACCCACAGGAAGCCGCTTACACTTCCGCGGTCCATACGATATTCCCATACATCCAAACTGGATAATATCGATAAGTTTAACTACAAGATGGTGTATGAGTTAGGGGAACATATTCATACGGATTATATGCTGTTAGTTCATGCGGACGGCTTCGTGGTGCACCCGGAAAGCTGGCGGGAGGAGTTCCTGGATTATGACTATATCGGTTCCCCATGGCCGCTTCCGGAAAACGACTATTCTTATCGTGACGCGAAGGGACAGATCTGCCGTGTAGGCAACAGCGTTTCCATCCGAAGCAAGCGGCTGTTGGATTTCCCGAAGCAGGCGAATTTGAAATGGGAAAAGAATATAGAGGGAGATTATAATGAGGATGTCTTCCTGTGCTGTAAATACAAGAACGTGATCGAGGACGCGGGTATGCGGTTTGCGCCCATTGAAGTGGCCAAATATTTCGGACATGAGCATATGATTCCGGAAATCATGGATGTGGAGAAGCCCTTTATCTTCCATAAGTGGCGCGGCAGGAACGAACAGTATCCGAGATTCATAAGTCCGTGGAAAGTAGTTTGGAAAAAGACTAAGGATATTCTCAGACCCTTTCTGTTCTGGCGCAGATGGTATGCTTCAAAACAGAGTATGTGAAATAACATTAGAAATATATAATGTAGATATAATATTTGGTGCGTGGTGGATGAAACTTGGATAGAACAGGATAAAATAACACATGATATATGATTGTATTCCTTTTTTTAACGAACTGGATATTCTAAAACTCAGAATGCAGATCATGGCTCCTTATGTGGATAAGTTCGTGCTGGAGGAAGCCACGGTGACTTTCTCCGGAGAGCCGAAAGAAATGATCTTTGCAAAGCACCGGGATATGTTTGCAGAGTTTGAAGACAAGATCATTTACGTGGCGGTGGATGATTCTCCCTTAGAAGGCGTGACGACCCATGAGCGGGATAAATTCCAGAAAAACGGGCTGATTCGCGGAATGACGGATTGTAAGCCTGATGATATCGTGATATTCAGCGACGTGGATGAGATACCGAATCCGCGGGTTTTATCGGAGATTTTAAGTAACTTTGATCCGGGAAAGATCTATCATCTGGCGCAAAGGATGTTCTACTGTTTCCTGAACATTGAGGAAATATCGGGCAATCTGCTGTCCATCACCGGAGAATTCCCCGGAGTGGAACAGAAAAAATGGCTGGGAAGCAAGATCTGCAGCTTCGCCGCACTGCCTCCGGAGGGAATCGTGTATCTGCGCGAAGTACCGCCGGAAGATCCGCGCAGTGTGCGTGTGGCTGACGGCGGCTGGCATTTCGGCTATATGGGCGGTGACGGCGAGCGGGATGTGGCGAAGCGCATCGGAGTGAAGGTGCAGGCGGCAGCGCATCAGGAGTACAATAAGGCAAGTTATCTGAACGAGGCAGTAGACAGACTGCTGTGCGGCGAGGATATCTTCGGCAGAAACGCGAGATTTATCAGGGTTCCCATCGATGAGAGCTATCCGGACTATCTGCGGGAGCATCAGGAAGAATATGCTTTTCTCATCGCTCCTGAGGTGAGCGGAGCGGGAATCGCATGGAAGAAAACGAAGCTGACCGTCAAGAAGTGGCTGCGCTGGGCACATGGCGTTGCAGCGCGAATACTGCGTCGCTGATATAGAAGCGTGGTAGCGAAGAGAGTATGTTCTGTATGGACAGGAAAATGATATGTGCAGATATAAGACATCGGACAGTATACAGATAGAAGAAAGGGGAGACTGTGAATGGAATTATATCGTAGAATAAAGTCAGGTAAATTCCCGTGGCTTCTCTTTTACATCGGACTGACCATTGAACTGCTTATTGTGATCATTGATAAAAGCAATTATATTAATCCGATCGAAGGACGGCTGTTTCAGATCACTTTTCTGATCTTTGCCTGCAAGCTGCTGCTGACGGATTATGATAAGAAACAGTGGTGCGCTATTATCCTGTTGGAAGCGGTAGCGTTCGTGTCCTATCGGGTTACGGGGGCTAACGATCTGATCCGTATCGTTACCTTCGTGGCGGCATGTAAAGATATACCGCTCAGACAGATGTTGAAATATACATTTCAGGTGACGCTGCTCGGCTGCCTGATCATCATTGCATTGTCCGTGACCGGCATATACGGAGAGATCAGTCTGACCCAGGCATTCGGGCATGAATCCGCGGAGACGACACGTTATATCGGCGAGGAAGCGGCGGAGGAGACCCGTTATACGCTGGGTATGGGGCACCCCAATGCTCTGTCGTGCATGTTCCTGATGCTGGTGGTGATGGGAGTGTATGTCTATTTTGATCGGATGAAATGGTATATGTATCTGTTTATCATGCTGCTCAATGTGGGAGTCTATATGCTGACGGAATCCAAAACGGGCATGCTGATCGTGACCGGATTCCTGGCAGGAGCGTGCATACTCAGTTATTGTAAAATATTGCGTGAAAAAGCCTTGATCTATGTGTGCGGACTGCTTGTGCTCGCGCTATGCATCGGTTTCTCCGTAGACGCGGCAGCGTGTGCACAGAGAGTACGGGATGCCCAGTGGAACGAATTTTTCTATCTGAATCCGCGGGATAATAAGCATATCGTGACATTAGGGCGGATCGACCGGCATATCAGCGGCAGGATCGTGTCCCTTACGGACTCGGAGA
>CAMWXF010000016.1 GCA_947178115.1 uncultured Lachnospiraceae bacterium | reverse complement strand
ATTCCGGATCGACCTCCTTAAGCCTATTATACAACGCTTTACTGCCCTGCTCTTTCGCGATCTCTTCCAGTTCTGCCCGCAGAGCTGTATCCTCGTCATTATCCGTAAAATCAACGTCATAAAGAAGCGCCTGAATATAGAAGCCCGTACCACCCACGACTATGGGAATACGACCTCTGTCGTAAATCTCATGCATCGCTTCTTTGGCCTTTTTCTGAAATATGACCACATTAAACTCTTCTGTCGGCTCCAGTATATCGATCAGATGATGAGGAATACCGCCCATCTGCTCCGGCATGATCTTGGCGGATCCGATATCCATATGCCGGTACACCTGCATGGAATCTGCGGAAATAATCTCTCCGTCGATCCGCTTAGCCAATTCAATGGAAAGCGCCGATTTTCCCACTGCCGTCGGTCCGGTCAGTATAATTAAAGGCTTTTTCATCAGGTTACGATCCTCTTAAATTTCTTCTCAAGCTCATATTTTGTCATGGATATAATAGTTGGTCTGCCGTGGGGACAATGATAGGGATTATCCAGTGTCAGCAGTTCGTCTATGAGCTGCTCAGCTTCTTCGTGGCTCATATGCATATTGCCCTTAACTGCCGCTTTGCACGCCATAGTTGCAATGCGAATACGGATGCTCTCGGGCGTACCCGTGACGGACTCGTCCGCCAATTCGTCCAGTATTTCCCGAAAAAATTCTTTTTCTTCATATCCGTACAAATCTAACGGAACCCCGCGGATCGCATAGTCATTGCCGCCGAATTCCTCAATCATAAAGCCTAATGCCTCGAAATCCTCCGCGTGTTTTAAATAGCATTCCCGCTCTTTGCCGCTCATGGTCACTACGATGGGAGGATTGATCGTCTGTGAAGCGATATCATGCTCACGAAACCGTTTCATGAACCGCTCGTATTTCACTTTTTCATGGGCCGCATGCTGATCCACAATGAGAAGCTTGTCCTCATAAGCGATCAGCCAGTAGGTGTCGAACAACTGCCCGATGATCTCGAAATGAACTCTCGCCTGTTCGGACAGAATCTTATCATCGAAAAGCTCCATCTGTACGGGCTTTTGTGCCGGTAAATTCTTGGCGACAGATTGATCTGCTGTATGATAGTCTGTCGTTTCACGTAGACTGTCCTGCTCCGATATTTTTCTGAGATTAGTCGGCTGATAGGCGATTGTCGCTTCCTGATTTCCTGTCTTCTGCGAGTTCTGCCCCTCTGAATCCGACTGACTGCGGCTTGCCTGATTTTTCTGATAGATCCTTGCAATGGCATCCGATTTCGCCGGGCAGGAAGCAGCCTCCGCGATTCTTCTCTTTTCGAAGGGCTCCGGCACGGATACTTTCGCCTTCTCTGCTGTCCGGTTTGACTTTTCACCCTGATCCTCTTTCTTGTTGACGAGAGATACCTGCGGGATCATCTCCGTCTCATGAAGCGCCTCGTGAATCGCACGCATCACCGTATCGTAGAACACAGGGCCGTCCGCGATGCGGATCTCCATCTTGGTAGGATGCACATTAACATCGATTCGATCCGTATCAATCGTAAAATGCAGAACACAGAACGGGAACTTATGCTGCATAAGGTATTCCCGATACCCTTCCTCGATAGCCTTGCTTATCAGTGTGCTCTTAATGTATCTGCCATTGACATAGAAAATCTCATAATTGCGGTTGGAACGGTTTATCACCGGTTTGCCCAGAAGTCCGTCAATTATAATTCCCTTATCCTCGTAATGAATCGGAACAAGCTGCGCCGCGATCTCCTTACCGTAGATCCGATAAATAATCTCCTGCAGTTCATGATTGCCGGACGTGTAGAATCTGGTCTGCCCGTTTATAATGAATTTAAAGGAAATGTCGGGATTGGACATAGCCAGGTGTTCCATCAAATCTGCTACATAGGAGCCCTCTGTCTGAGGTTGTTTCAGGAATTTCTTGCGGGGCGGCGTATTATAGAAAAGATTTCTCACAAGCACGGTCGTTCCCTCCGGCGCGCCGATCTCTTCCTGCTCTTTCTCCATACCGCCTTCGATCACATAGCGAATACCAGTCAGCTCCTGCGGCGTCTTGGAGATCAGCTCTACCATGGCAACCGCTGCGATACTGGCCAGCGCCTCTCCACGGAATCCCAGGCTGACTAACTTGGTCAAATCATCCGCGGATGTAATTTTACTGGTGGCATGACGCAGAAAAGCATTATGTATCTGCGATTTTTCAATACCGCCTCCGTTATCCGTGACACGGATCAGCGAAATCCCGCCGTCCTTGATCTCTACGGTAACGGCACTAGCGCCTGCATCTATAGCATTCTCCACAAGCTCCTTGACCACGCTGGACGGACGCTCCACCACCTCACCGGCAGCTATTTTATCGATTGTCTGATGATCTAATATATTAATAAGAGCCATACATTCTCATTCTTTCTTGGCATATTCGAGTTTGCGAAGCGCAAGCAAGCAAATCTCGCAAAGTTAATCGCGTTGCGATTAACTTTTTTTACCATCGGTTTTTCAGTTTATTTTGCAGACGATATAAGGTATTAAGTGCATCCACAGGCGTCAGATGTCCCACATCAATCTCCTGCAGCTCCTTAATGATATCCTCATCCTTCACTGTGTCAAAAAGTGACATCTGCTCCAGATCAACTTCATCGTACTTCACAGGTTTGCGTTTCTCGCTCTTGATATTGACCTCAATATTCTGAACCTTCTCAATAATATCGTTGTCGCTTAATTGTTCCACGATCTCTTTTGCACGGTCGATTACCATATCCGGCACACCCGCCAGCTTCGCTACCTGTATGCCATAGCTTTTATCCGCGCCGCCCTTGATAATCTTGCGAAGAAACACGATATCATCGCCCTTTTCTTTAACGGCAATGCAGTAATTATTCACATTATCCATCTTGTCTTCCAGTTCCGTCAGCTCATGATAATGGGTCGCGAACAACGTCTTCGCCCCCAGAATCTTACGGTTACTGATATGCTCGATGACTGCCCACGCAATACTCAGTCCGTCGAAGGTGGATGTGCCCCTGCCGATCTCGTCTAACACCAACAGGCTGTTGACAGTAGCGTTTCTTAAGATATTAGCGACCTCATTCATCTCCACCATAAAGGTAGACTGACCGCTGGAAAGATCGTCGGAAGCCCCTACGCGGGTAAAGATGCGGTCCACGATGCCGATGTCTGCTTTTCTGGCCGGTACGAAAGAACCGATCTGGGCTAAAAGAACAATCAGGGCAGTCTGACGCATATAGGTGGACTTGCCCGCCATATTCGGTCCCGTAATCACCGCAATACAGTGTTTCCGGTTATCCAGATAAGTGTCATTCTCAATAAACATATCATGGTCAATCATCTGTTCCACTACGGGATGCCTGCCGCCTTTGATATCAATGATTCCCTTTTCGTTGAGAGAAGGACGTATGTATTGATTGCGCTCGGCTACATAAGACAGCGAAGAAAATACATCCAGCTTCGCGATCGCTCTCGCTGTCTTCTGAATGCGTTCCATCTCGGCCGCAATAGCCTCTCTGATTTCACAGAACAGATCGTACTCCAGAGAAGACAGCTTATCCTCTGCATTGAGAATGGAGTCTTCCAGCTCTTTCAGACGGGGTGTGGTGTAACGCTCCGCATTAGCCAGTGTCTGCTTGCGGATGTAATCCTCCGGAACAAGATCTTTATAGGAGTTGGTCACCTCGAAATAATAGCCGAATACTTTATTATATTTGATGCGCAGATTCTTAATTCCCGTGCGCTCCCTGTCCGCCTCTTCCAGCTCGGCAAGCCAGTTCTTGCCGTCTGTCTTGGCGCTGCGAAGTGAATCTATGGTATCGCTGAACCCTTCTTTAATCATGCCGCCGTCTCTGATCGAAATAGGCGGTTCCTCTATGATTGAATCATCTATCAGATGGTAGATATCCTCCAAAGAATCTATACTGTCATTGATGTCCTGCAAAAGAGCCGCATCAAGATCACCCAGCACTGTCTTAATGGATGGCAGCATGGCAAGTGAATTGCGAAAAGCAATCAGATCACGAGGATTTGCCGTTTTATAGCTCACCTTACCAAGAAGCCGTTCCAGATCGTATATCGTATTCAGATACTCCCGCAGTTCATCTCTGTCTACGCTTTTTTGACTAAGCGCCTCTACCGCATCCAGTCTCTGCTCCATTTTAGCCTTGTCGATCAAAGGCTGTTCGATATATTTGCGCAGCAGCCGGCCACCCATGGCGGTTTTGGTTCGATCGAGAACTCCCAGCAGCGATCCTTTCTTCTGCTTCTCCCGAAGAGTCTCGGTCAATTCCAAATTACGTCTCGTAGAACTGTCTAACAACATGTACTTATTTGTAAGATAAGGATATAGGTGCGTAAAATGCGCAAGGGACGTCTTCTGTGTCTCGTACAAATATTGTAAAAGCGCTCCCGCAGCGATCAGCCCCGTCGGAAAGTCCTCTATACCCAGCCCGGAGAGCGTGTTTACGCGGAAGTGTCTCATTAATATCTTACGACAATTATCCTCATCAAAATAGTGGGATTGCAAAGAATAGACCGTAACACCCAGACGGTCCCTCAGATCATCGATCTCATAACCGCTGACAAGAAACTGCTCATTGCAGACGATCTCGGAAGGTTCATATTTATTGATCTCATCCTGCAGCTTACGAATATCCTCCACTTCTGTCAGATAATAATCTCCGGTGGTGACATCCGCTACGGATATACCTGTTTTTCCGGGTAAATAAGCAACACAGATAAGATAGTTATTGCGAGAGTCCTCTATGGCCTGCAGATTCAGATTCGTTCCCGGCGTCACGATACGCACGACTTCCCGCTTAACGATTCCCTTGGTAAGTTTCGGGTCCTCCATCTGTTCGCAGATCGCGACTTTATGCCCCTTAGATACCAGCTTGCTCAGATATCCTTCCAGTGCATGATGAGGTACGCCGCACATGGGTGCCCGTTCCTCCTGTCCGCAGCTCTTGCCCGTCAGCGTGATTTCCAGTTCTTTGGAGGCCAGAAGCGCATCCTCGTAAAACATTTCATAGAAATCTCCCAAACGATACAAAAGAATGCAATCCTGATATTCTTTTTTTGTTTCCAGATACTGTTGCATCATGGGGGTTAATTCTGCCATTTATCTTTAACCGTCTTTCTTTATTTTATAGGAAATTGCTGCGTTTTTTCGAGTTCGCGAAGCGAATCTCGTAATTGAGCTTCGCTCAATTTTTTATCGACTACATGTCCCGTATAATAGAACCCATGGCAGGTATCAAGGGACACCATAACAAGCTGCCCGATCTGTATATCGCCTGCCGGGAAATGAACCAGCATATTATTGGAAAGCCGCCCGGTCAGCAGGGAGTCATCCTGCTCATTCACTTCTTCTACCAGCGCTTCCATAACTTTTCCCTGTAAAAGTGCTGCCCGCTCCCTCGCAGTATCCTGCACGACTTTTAAGAGTTTATCAAAGCCCTCCCTGACGATCTCTTCCGGAACCTGGTTTTCCATCGCTGCTGCAGGCGTGCCCGTCCGCTTGGAATAGATAAAAGTAAATGCGTTATCATACTGTACTTTGCGTACAACATCAATAGTCTCTTCCACATCCTCTAATGTCTCACCGGGGAAACCGACAATAATATCTGTGGTAATGGCAATATCCGGCATGGCCGTTTTAATCTTTTCCACAAGCGAAAGATACTGTTCTTTCGTGTAGCGTCTGTTCATCGCCTGCAGTATCCGGTCCGATCCTGCCTGAACCGGCAGATGCAGGTGTCGGCATATCTTCGTGGAATGTTTCATCACATCGATCAATTCGTCTGAGAGATCCTTCGGGTGTGATGTCATGAACCGGATTCGTTTCAGCCCGTCAATCTGTTCCACTTCCTGCAAAAGCTGCGCAAAAGTAATCGGCTCTTTCAGATTCTTTCCATAAGAATTGACATTCTGACCTAACAGCATAACCTCCACTACGCCATCCGCCACCAAACGTTCTATCTCTCTTATAATTTCTTTCGGGTCTCTACTGCGCTCCCGCCCTCTCACATAGGGCACAATACAGTAACTGCAGAAATTATTACACCCGAACATAATATTGATTCCCGACTTATAAGGATATTTACGACTGACCGGCAGTTCTTCGACGATCTGATCTGTCTCCTGCCAGATATCGATGATCATCTCCTGATTTTCAAACATTGTCACCAGAAGCTGTGCAAACTTGAAGATATTATGGGTTCCGAAGATCAGATCCACGAACCGGTAACTTTGCCAGATTTTCTCAATTACGCTCTTCTCCTGCATCATACAGCCGCACAATGCGATCTTAAGATGAGGTTTCTTACGTTTCAGACTGTTCAGGAACCCCAGTCGGCCGTAAACCCGCTGATTGGCATTATCCCGAACGGTACAGGTATTATATATGACGAAATCGGCTTCTTCCTCTTTTTCGGTAGGCAGATAACCGATCCGCGTCAGGATACCCAGCAGTTTCTCAGAATCTCTGGCATTCATCTGACACCCAAAGGTAGTCACACAGCACAAAGGTTTCCGGCCAAGCTGCTTCGACAACGCATCCACATAGAACGCCGCCTCGTCCATGTACTTATTCTGCAGGGCTGATTCCTGCTCATCATTTGTAGATGTATACTGCATTATATTATGATCTGCCATGTTCCTTCTCTCTGTCATTTTATCTTCTTACAGCAGGCAACTGCAAGTGAACCCGGACCGATATGACAGGCGACGCTTAAGGACAACGGATCCACATGTATTTCAAAACCGGGGAACTGCGCCTGTACTTCCTCTTTGAGCTGCAACGCCGCCTCACGATCATAAGAATAAGCGATCTCCAGCCAGATATTATCCGGTGTGGCACCGCCGAACCTCTTTTCCATATCGCTGCGGATCGCGTTGATCATGATAGACTTGCCCTGTGAGACTGTTCTTGCCTTGGCAAACGCATCCAGTTTATCACCCTGTATCTGCAATACCGGTTTTAATCTCAGAATCGTACCCAGCGCCGCTGCGGCCGGCGTGATTCTTCCGCCCTTTTTCAAATAATACAGCGTGTCCAGCATAATATAGATACTGGAATTGAATTTGTCCTGTTCCAGAAATTCCTTAATCTGAGGGGCATTCATGCCCTGCTTTGACAACTGCAGCGCATCTAATGCGGATTGTCTCTGGGTAACAGATATCCGCTGGTTATTAACCACTTCCACCTTCCCCTCATAGTCCTGTGCAAGCATAATCGCACTCTGACAAGAACCGCTTAGACCGCTTGACATGGGAATATGGACGATCTCGTCATAATCCTGCAGCAGTTCATCCCACAGATTCATGACAGACTCCGGTGTCGGCTGACTTGTGATCACATCTGCGCCTTCCGCCAGACGACGATAGAATTCCTCCTGTGTCAATGTGATGTCTTCATAATATGTCTCGTTATTGATCATAAAAGGCATAGGCAGAACATAAATGCCCAACTCCTTAGCCTGTGCCTGCGTGATACCACTGTTACTGTCCGTAACGATCGCGATTTTCTTTGCCATAGCTGCTATCCTCTCCATTTCCGCTTCATCAGGGATAGATCATATCTCCCTTAACCATATTACTTTTAGATAGTTCTAAAGTCAACCTCATTTATTGCGGCGTGTTCCAGCCGCTCCCGCAGTAAAGCATACCTTACATCTGTAAAAAATGCTTCTTCGGACAGGATCCTGTCCGCCCTGTCGCTGGCACGCTGCAATATCCCGGCATCCTGATAGATATCACCTAGGGCAAAGTGAATATCTCCGCTCTGTCTGATACCAAAAAGATCTCCCGGCCCCCGAAGTTTCAAGTCTTGCGAAGCAATATAGAATCCGTCATTGGACTCATTTAATATCTTAAGTCTTGCCATGGTTTCGGGCTTCTGCGATCCGCTCACAAAGATACAGTAAGATTGTTCGTCTCCCCTCCCCACACGTCCGCGAAGCTGATGAAGCTGTGCCAGACCGAAGCGTTCTGCATTTTCCACCATCATCACCGTGGCATTTGGTACATTGATCCCCACCTCGATTACGGTGGTAGATACCAATACATCAATCCGTCGTGCGGCGAAGGCTTCCATGATCCGCTTCTTTTCCGCCGCCTTCATCCTACCGTGGAGGGCGGCAATTTGAATGGACGGATTCATCGTACCTTTTAATTTAGCCGTATAGGAGACGACATTTTCCAATTCTTCTGCCTCACCCTCATCCACCATGGGGCAAATTACATAGACCTGATGTCCGGCAGACACTTCTTTCTCGATAAACCGGTATGCAGTTTCCCGATAAGATGTGTTTACCACACAATTCTTGATGGGCAGACGATTTGCGGGCAGTTCATCCAACACGGAAATATGCAGATCTCCGTAGAGAATGATCGCCAGCGTCCGTGGAATCGGTGTCGCACTCATAACCAGTACATGTACCGTATTGCCTTTCTGTGCCAGACTTTCCCGCTGTCTAACCCCAAACCGATGCTGCTCATCGGTAATCACCAACGCCAGATTGCGGTAAATTACTTTATCCTGAATCAGTGCATGAGTTCCCAGAATAATATTTGCCTCACCGCTCTCGATCTGAGCATAAATAGATTTCCTGTCTTTCGCCGATGTGGAACCGGTCAATAACACGGGATGAATCGGCAGCTTGTATTTCTTCTGCATTTGTATCAGCGTCTCATAATGCTGCGTTGCAAGCACTTCCGTGGGCGCCATCATCGCTCCCTGATACCCGTTTGCCACACACATGATAAGTGCCAAAAAAGCCAGAATCGTCTTACCTGATCCCACGTCACCCTGAATCAACCGGTTCATCGTATGCTCCGAAGTCAGATCATTCTTTATTTCCTCCCACACTTTATGCTGCGCCTGTGTCAGGCTGTAAGGAAGAGCTTCAATAAGCCTCTTTGTCTGTGCAACATCGATCATCGGGTATTGATTGCTGATTTCTTCGTTGCTGTCCCGCATCCTGCGTATCATGAGAATAAAAAGCAAAAATTCATCAAATACAAGCCGTTCTCTGGCTTTCACCAGCGTTTCCCTGCTCTCGGGAAAATGCATTTGCCTCACTGCATCCTCTAAACTGTAGAGCCCTTCTTCCTCCCGAATATGCTCCGGCAGATAATCATCAGACAAATTCACTGCCGTTATCGCCTGCCGCATGGCTTTGGTGACCGCATTATTGCTTAATCCTTTGGTGGTAGAATAACGTGGAAGCATATGGGATGCCATCTTCCCATACTCCTGCGGTTTATACATCCTTGCCTGCTCCATCACATATCGGCTGCCTCTTTGCTGCAAAATCCCACGGAATATATATAAAACGTCCCGTTTCAGACTGTTTTTCAGATAAGGCATGTTAAAGTAAGTCATATGCAAGGTTCCGCCGCCCACACATTCCACATCAAAGGACGTGATACTTAAGCCTCTCACATGTCTGGTCGCAATACTCCCGCGGATTTTTCCCGAAACCGCTGTCATCTCATTCACACCGGCATGAATCAAATCTACCGGGTCAGAGAAATACTCGTAATCTCTCGGATAATAGTGCACAAGATCTTCCGCAGAATATACATGCAGCTTATGAAAAAGCTCCGCAGTCTTTTCCCCAATCCCCTTAAGCGCCGTAATCTCCATATTTTACAGCTTTCCTTCCTAAAAATCCCCGACAATAATAAAAAACTATTGTCAGGGAATGTTTAATCACAATCACAAGCACATAATTTAAATCATTTCACGGGAAGAATGCAGGCTTGCTTTTTAGCCGCATTCTTCCGGACATGACTTAGTGATTCTAAAAATGTTTCTTGAATCATCCGAGTTCACGAAGCGAATCTCGCAAAGTTAATTCCGAAGGAATTTACTTTTTTTACTCGGCAGACACAATATAATAGTAAATCGGCTGACCGCCATACTGCAGTTCAATATCGCAGGAAGAATATTTGCTCTCAATCCGTTCGCGAAGACTGTCGGCATCCTCCTGTGTGATTTCCGAGCCGTAATATATGCTGATTAGCTCCATCTCGTCCGACATCATCTCGTCGATCATGCTCATAGTTACATCCGATATAGCCGTGCCCACAGAGAGGATACCGGAATCGCCGATTCCCATGAAATCTCCCTGCCTAATCTCTTTACCGTCTATACTCGTATCCCTGACCGCATAGGTAACCTGACCGGTCGCCACATTAGCGATCTCGTCCGTCATAGTCTTCGTATTCTCCTCCACAGTCAGATCCGGTACATAATTGATAACCGCCGTAATACCCTGTGGAACGGTTTTTGTAGGAATCACCACAATCTTCTTATCCTTGACAAGTGACTGTGCCTGATTCGCTGCCAGAATAATGTTCTTGTTGTTCGGCAGGATAAAGATCGTATCGGCATTGACCTGATCAATGGCATTGAGCATGTCTTCGGTGCTCGGATTCATGGTCTGTCCGCCCTCAATGATATGATCCACACCGAGCCCCTTAAAGATCTCATTAATACCGTCACCCACGGACACCGCGATAAATCCTACATCCTTCTTAGGCTGTTCTTCTGCCTCTGGCTTCTTGGCTGCTTCCTTCTGCGACTGTTTGAACAGCTTCTCCTGATGTTCCAGACGCATATTGTCAATCTTCATATTCGATAATGCGCCGTATTTCAGTGCTTTCTGAATGGCAAGACCCGGATCGTTGGTATGTACATGTACCTTTACCACATCCTCATCTGCCACAACTACGATAGAATCACCGATCGACTCTAAATATGCCTTGAAATCCATCTCAGTCTTAATATTAAACACCTTATTTAACATAATAATAAATTCTGTACAGTAGCCGAATTTAATATCCGCATTTGCCTGCGCTTCCAGACCTGCTCCCGCAGATTTGCCGCCTGAATGAGACGTCTGCTCGGAATTCAGCGTCAGATCAATTTCTTTACCGGTGTATGCATCATATACTCCCTTTAACACCTGCATAAGCCCTTGACCGCCAGAGTCAACCACACCTGCCTGTTTCAAAACAGGAAGCATATCCGGAGTCTGCTCCAAAACTTCATCCGCATGCTCAATCACCTGTGCCAGGAAATCCGCCATGTCTTCCATGCCGCTGTCTGCCAATTCGCGGGCTTTAACTGCCGCCCCTTTAGCCACAGTTAAGATCGTGCCTTCTTTAGGCTTCATGACCGCCTTGTAAGCAGTCTCTACCGCCTTTTCAAAAGCCGAAGCGACAACCGGAATCGTAACTTCATCATATTCCTTGACAACCTTCGTAAAACCGCGAAATAACTGGGACAAAATAACTCCGGAATTACCTCTGGCACCTCTTAAGGAACCGGAAGAGATGGCTTTACACAGTGACTGCATATCCACATCGCCCATATCATGAAGAGCAGCAACCTCCCTTGCCGCCGACATAATCGTAAGCGTCATATTCGTACCGGTATCTCCGTCAGGAACCGGGAAAACATTTAATTCATTGATCCATTCTTTCTTACTTTCAAGATTCTTTGCTCCTGCCAGAAACAACTTTGCCATTGCCCCGGCATTAATCGTATTTGAAACCACCTCACTGTCCTCCCTTAGTCAATCACTTTGACACCTTCAACGAAGATGTTTATTTTTTCTATTTCAATTCCGGTAAACTCTTCCACTTTATACTTTACATTGCTGATCAGATTATCCGATACTGCAAGAATACTCACGCCGTAAGCCACGATAATATGAAAATTAAGCGTCAGCTTATTATTGTTTAAAAGCACCTGAATTCCTCTTGTCATGCTGTCCTTCTTGAGCAGTCTGACAAGTCCGTCCCTGACGTTCATGATCGCCATACCGACTACGCCGAAACATTCCATCGCCACCGTACCGGCATACTGCGCAACGACTTCCTGATCAATCGAAATATTCCCCATATGAGTGTCCATTGAAGAGACTTTCATAAGTTACCTCCTTATTATTCTGAATATACATTGATATTATAACCCGATCTACTAAAAAATGAAACAAAAAATATCCATAATTTACCGATAGTTCATTTTTCATCTTATTTTTATGTCCAAAATATGTAATTTTTGCTTGCATTCCGTTTTACTTTCTGCTATTATACAAATGTTGTGTGGGTGAATCACCGACACAAGAAGCTTTGAGATAAAGCAAATAAGAAGCGATTGTATCGTTAGGAGGTGCAAAGATGGCTAAATGTGATATTTGTGGTAAAGGCGCTCATTTCGGGAATAATGTAAGCCATTCTCATAGAAGATCTAACAGAATTTGGAATTCTAATGTCAAGAATGTTATGTGCAAAGTGAACGGCGCAAACAAGAAGCTGCATGTCTGCACACGCTGCTTAAGATCCGGCAAAGTAGAGAGAGCTTAGTTCCTGAGAAAAGAATATGAAGTAAAAAGTAAAGCCGACCTGTATAAGGACGGCTTTTTCTGACTCTATTCATTCCTTCGATATATTTATAGCTCTTATGCCTGCTTAAATCCTTCATAAGAACTCTTCAGACTCTCGTACTCTCTGTTGATCCGCTGGATCATCTCTTTATCTCCCGACAGATTATCGGGATGGAATATTTTAATCAGATCTTTATACCGCTTCTTTAATGCAAGCGGAGTGCTGACACCTTGAAAGAAAACCGATACTTCTAATCCGTTTTCATAGACAGTCCGTTCACCCATGATTTCCCGTTCGGCAGCTAACCGCGCCCACTCCTTTTCCAGCCGGCGTCTGTCTATATCAAGCTGGCTGAACCCGCTCTGCAGGATCTCCAGCTTCTTCTCAAAAAACTGGTTGTCCTCCTTGAGCCGCTGCCGTTCCGAAGAGATCTTATGATTTAACAGTTTCATCTCCTCCTGAAACTGTACTTTCTCCTTAAGAAACTGTTCCTGCATTCGTTCAAGTTCCTTAGTTGCCGTAGCCAGGCGTATATTTTCACGGAAAAGCCATGCCTTCAGTTCCTGCAGCTCTTCTTCCGATCCGTGTACCAATGTCTCCTCAAA
>CAMWXF010000015.1 GCA_947178115.1 uncultured Lachnospiraceae bacterium | reverse complement strand
GAAATCCCGGCTAATACCGGCAATATCGGCCGTACCTGTGTTGCCACAGGTACGAGCCTTCACTTGATCGAGCCGCTGGGTTTCCGCTTGGATGAGAAATCGATCAAACGGTCCGGTATGGATTATTGGGAGCATTTGGATGTTACCAGATACATGAATTATCAGGAGTTTCGGGAGAAGCATCCTGCTGCCAAGATCTGGATGGCTACCACGAAAGCGAAGCGCGTTTATACAGATGTCGCATTTGCCCCGGATGACTATATTATGTTCGGTAAGGAGAGTGGCGGCATTCCGGAGGAAATTCTGGTAGAAAATGAAGAAACCTGTATCCGCATTCCTATGTTGGAGCAGATCAGGTCTCTAAACTTGTCTAATTCTGTGGCGATCGTGCTGTATGAAGCGCTTCGCCAGAATCAGTTTGACGGTATGCTAAAGGCAGGAGAGTTGCATCGCCTGCACTGGAAAAACTAGCGATCAGTCATCGTCCTCCATGTCTGATTTTGACAAGGAGAAAATAAATTCTGTTCCTACGCCCTCGGTGCTGATTACGTTGATATTTTCTTCGTGGGAGCGGATGATCTCTTTCGTGATGGACAATCCCAGACCGGTGCCCTTTTTATCTTTACCGCGGGAGAGATCGGATTTATAGAATCTGTCCCAGATCAGCTTCAGATCGTCCTTCGGAATACCGATGCCGGAATCTTTGACGCTGACGAATACCTTGTTGTGCTTCTCTGTCGTTTCTATCTTGATTACGGAATCGTGATGGCTGAACTTGATGGCGTTATCCAACAGATTGTAGAGCACCTGCTGAATCTTATCCATATCGGCCACCACATACATCTCGTCGCCTGTCAGTACCAGTTCGATGGCGATTGTCTTGGCGCGGCATGTGCCTTCGAAAGAAGCCGCTACGTTGCGGATTGTCCTGTTTATATCGAAATCAACCTTATTCAGCATGATCCCTTTTGTATTCAGATTATTAAGTGTCAGGAGGCTGTTGGTCAGTTTCCGCAGACGTTCTGTTTCGTTTAAAAGGATCGTAAGATATCTCTCGTGCATTTCCGGTGGAATTGTGCCGTCTATCATCGCTTCCAGATATCCCTTGATGGAAGTCAGCGGGGAACGGAAGTCGTGGGAAACATTGGCAACGAACTTTTTTTGGTCGTCCTCGGAGCGGGCGATTTCACTGGCCATATAGGACAGCGTTGCTGCCAGATAACCCATCTCATCTTCGCTTTCTACACTGAATTCATAATGCATATTGCCGCTGGCATATTGCTCCGTTGCTTCCGTGATCTTACGAAGCGGAATGTAGACGATCTCCGTGAAGAAGATTAGGATAATGAGTGATAACAGAAACAAAATGACCAGCATGATATAGGAGATCGTAAGGAGGTTATCAGTCTCCTTAAGAATACCTGATATGGAGCTGTGAATCACCACATATCCCTTGACTTTATAGTCGGAGGTGATGGGCGCGAACACACTCAGCATATCTTCGTCGAAGGTATTAAAAAAGTTGCCGATTGTATAGTAGGAACCTGCCGTGACGGTGGGATCAAAGTTTTCGATCATGATCTCATTTTCCACATCCAGAGGAGCGGAGGAGTCTAAGATCAGACGACCGGATGGATTGATGATCCACAGCGTAGCGCTTAGGTAGGTATCCAAGGCGTCCAACTGTGATTTGACAACTTCAAGAGATACTTCATTATTGTACAGTCCGCTTGCATAGGTGTTGGCGATCAGTGTTGCCTCTCGGTAGAGAGAGTCTGCCTGCTGTTTTTTCAGATGATCCATAGTCATATTGGAAACAAAGGTTGCCACAACTACGAAACCAAACCAACCAAAAATGATGTAGGCAAGTATAAATTTGAGATATAACGTTTTCCTCATATAATATTTTCCTATCTGGATTCAAATTTGTAGCCAATACCCCAGATTGTGGCGATACGCCACCTTTCATGGTCATTGATCTTCTCGCGGAGACGCTTAATATGTACGTCTACAGTACGCGTGTCGCCGATATACTCATAACCCCAGATCTGATCCAGAAGCTGCTCTCTCGTAAATACATGATTCGGCGAGGAAGCCAGAAAATATAACAGCTCCAGTTCTTTGGGCGGCATCTCGATTGTTTTACCCATATAGACAACGGAATAGTTTGTCTGGTTAATGACAAGATCAGGATATTCCACGCTCTTTATGTCGGAAGCTTTCGGTTCCGCAGCGGCAGGCTTGTACCGGCGCAGAACGGCTTTGACTCTGGCAACCAGCTCCTTGGAGTCAAAAGGCTTCTCCATGTAATCGTCCGCGCCCAGCTCCAGACCGAGCACTTTATCAAAGACTTCGCCTTTGGCGGACAGCATAATGATGGGCAGCGTGGATTTGGAACGAATCTCACGGCAGACCTGATAACCGTCGATGCCGGGAAGCATCAAGTCGAGAAGCATCAGATTCGGCTCGAAGCTGTCCACTGCGGTGAGTGCCGATTCTCCGTCGTTGACAATCATCGTCTCGAAACATTCCTTCGTCAGATAGAGAGAGATTAACTCTGCGATATTGTTGTCGTCGTCTACAATTAAAATTTTCTGTTTGTTTACCATATTTACCCTGTATGATACTTGCAGAAGCAAAACATCATGTTCCCTTTCTTTATTTTTATGAGACATTGCTTATTCTTGCACGAGTTTGCGAAGCAAATCTCGCAATCGAGCGTAGCTCGATTTTGTATAGGAAATTCTGCGGTATATATAAAATTATATGCGCTGGGATGTCCAAACGTCAACTCCAACAGTTCCATCGCTATATTTTTACTGCTTGTAAGTAGCCATACATAGAAAAACCACCCCAAAACTTTGACCGGTAGCGGGGTGGTTTTTCTACTCTATACATTAGGTCAACCCACCTTGTGGGCGGTTGTTCCTTTTATGGGTATAATATAGCATACAGTTGCTTTTTTCAAGAGCTGAAACGCAGATCGTTTTGCTTTCATAATGCATTTATAAAATTGAGCCCTATAGTATCATGAGATTGTCAGTGCTATATCTTCCGCACCGGTCTGACATATTTCCAAAACCGTTTCGGATCATGATAAAAGTAAAACACTCTGCCCGGAGTGGTATCAAGACAGTAACCGGCGGCGGCATAATCAAATGTTTTCATGGCCGCTTCGATCTTTTCTTCCACACTGTTGTTCTCCTTCTCTAAGTCAAAGGGGCCGTGCTCGAAAACGATATATTCAGCTTCAGGAATATCGGCCATAAGCATTTGCTCAGGTACATCGCCGCTATAGTCAATCGGAAGGCGTACACCGTAGCATTCTGCGAGAGGAATCCCCCAGCTGCAGATTCTGCCGGTCGGTTCATTTATATATGCCATAATCTGGCCGCTTCCGCTATTCGCTTCACTGTCTCCCATATCGTCCAATTTGCCCTTGATACTGTCAAGTAAACCACAGATCGTTTCACAATCCTGCCCCGGAATAAGACTCTGTTTCTGCCAAAAGTCCCAGTATCCAATGCTCTCATAATTTTTAATGTGTAAAAATTTGTGTGCCGGAATCGTCACAAAATAAGTTTTTACATCCTTTGCAGATTTCTCCATACCACATCCTCCAATGCTTAATAAGTAACAGTCGAAAGGTTTTATGATCGTACGAAGTGCGACAGGTCTTGGACTATGACGATATTCACTTGGGGTAATGCTATAGGCTTCCTTAAATGCGCGTGTAAAAGCTTCATGTGAAGAAAACCCATACTTCAAAGCAATATCTAATATCGAATTGTCAGTATCTCTGAGTTCTTTCAGCGCAAAAGCTAATCTTCGATACCGCAGATAATCTCTAAACTGCATGCCCGAGATTTCCCTGAATTTTCTTGAGATATGACATTCGGAATATCCTAATTTATCAGAAAGACAGCTTAGTGACAATGCTTCATCATCGTTCCTTCTAATACATATGTCTATCTCTTCGATCATAATCTGTATCTGTTTTTGCCATTCGTACATCTGATATTTAACCTCGTCTCGACCATCCTGCATTTATTATACGGAGTTGAAAATAAATCTGCTTGATTTTAGTTGCGGAAAGTCAAATCCCGTCTGACCTTTTTTATATATTAGCATAAGACTCTCCAAATTTCTCTATACATCATCTTTCTCCAGAGAGAATGATTCAATGTGTTTTTCTACGGCTACCTGAAGTGAATGACCTCCTCTTTCTCAGTCTTTAATTCCATGGAGAGCCTCCGCGCCATAAACACAGTAACCATCGCCGCCAGCACATCCGCAATCGGCTGAGCATAAAGAACCCCATTCAATCCCAATATTCTCGGAAGAATCAAAATGACAGGCACAAAACATATCCCCTGTCGGCAGCCGCCAAGAAGGCACCCCTCTTTTGCTTTTCCCATTACAAGAAAAAGAAAGGAATACACGGTATGGAATCCGAACAACATAAAAGAAATCCCATTCGCCCTAAGTGTCGTCTGACCAATGCGGATCATTTCCGTATCATTTCTGGTAAACCGAGACATAATCCCCGTAGAGAATACGGCGACTGCCAAACCAAAAACCACACAAAATATCGTTGACCAGATAATAGATATTCTGATTGCTTCGTGCAGACGATCATATTTTTTTGATCCATAACTGAATCCGGCAATCGGCTGAAATCCTTTTAAGAATCCAAACACGACCAGACTTCCCATGGACATAATTTTCGTGACCGGTCCCATCGCGGCAAGAGCTGATCCGCCGTATTCTGTTGCCACACCATTGATCATCGCCACGGAAAGGCTTGTCAAAAGCTGAAATATCAGTGTCGGAATCCCAATCTTTAAAATTTCGGACATGATCTCTTTTGTAAGACAGCAGCCTTTTATATGAAAATGAAACATACTCTTTTTGCTAAAAATATAGCAAACATAGACCAATGTTGAAGCAATCTGTGAAACCGCTGTAGCAATTGCCGCTCCGGCAACGCCAAGATCAAGTCCGTAGATACAGACCGGATCTAATACGACATTCAATACCGCACCCGCCATTAGCGCACACATGGCTGTTTTCGCGGCTCCTTCACTGGATACAATATTGTTCATGGTGACATTGAACACATTAAATATGGAAAATGTGATATAGATGCTCGTATAAGTCAGAGCATATGGCATCACACTGTCGATTGCCCCTAACTGTTTTAAAATCGGTTTCAGGAAAATAACGGAGCAAAGTATTACGATTACTCCGCTGAAAACACTGCTGTACAGGGCAGTACTTGCTACCCTGTCGGCGGTTTCTCTGTCTCCCCTTCCCAGAAGCCTTGAAAGATACGCCGCCGCACCGTTTCCGAACAAAAGTCCCAATCCCACGACAACCTGACCAAGAGGATAAGCTACTGTGATCGCACCCATTTGATCCGTTCCCAGTCCGCCTACAAAGTATGTATCCACCAGATTATACAGCGCGTTAATCAGCATCCCGACCATGGTCGGAAGTCCCAATGCCAAAAGTGCCTTGGGCATTGGCGCACTTCCAAGTAACTCCATTTTTCTATTTTGTTCATTCATGTTATATGTGCTCCTTTCAACTAAAAAGCTATTTTTTATAGTACTATAATTTATACTAGTTGCGACGCAAAAAGTATAGTACTATAATTTATAGTATCTGTCAATAACGAATATTAGGAGATTTTTATGGCTACTATAGACTTGATCGTATTAGGAATGTTGAAGAAAGAATCATTAAGCGCTTATGATATTCAGAAGCTGGTCGAATACCGCAATATATCAAAGTGGGTCAAAATCAGTACTCCTTCTATCTATAAAAAGGTCATTCAGTTAGAAGAAAAGGGACTAATCAGCAGCCATATGGAAAAAGAGGGGAAAATGCCGGAAAAAGCAGTATACTCTTTGACTGATGAAGGTGAAAAAGAATTTGAAAAGTTAATGTTTGAAATTGCCGCAAAATCTGTCAACATATATCTGGATTTTAATGCTGTCATCGTGAATCTGGACAGTCTTCCGCCAGAAAAACAGCAAATATGCCTGACAGAAATTGAAAACAATGTAAAACAATTAAAGGCATATCAAGAAGAAAATCTCCACGCAAAAGAAAACCGCCCCGATATTCCCGAAACAGGTAAGGCGGTTTTACAGCAGCAGTATCTTCTCACGCAGGCAATCGAAAACTGGATTCATCAATCCTTAAACTCAGCAATTGTGACACCTGCGTCACCTTCGCCGAACTCTCCCAGCCGGTAACTTTTTACTACCTTATTTTTGCGCAGATAATTGTGTACCGCATTTCGCAGCGCTCCGGTGCCTTTGCCGTGGACGATGCGGACGCTGGGCAGATGTGCCAGATAGGCATCATCTAAATATTTGTCCAGCTCCGATAAAGCTTCGTCTACCGTTTTGCCCAGCAGATTGATTTCGGTGGAAACGGAGTAGGACTTGGACATCTTAAGCTTGCCGGAGGAGCCGCGCTGCATCCGGCCAGTGTTGATCGTTTCCTCTTCCGCGAGAACAAGATCGTCTAAGGATACCTGCGAGCGGATAATGCCGCACTGAACAAAGAGTTTGCCGTTCTTGTCCGGAAGGGAGCTGACGGTACCCTTTAATCCCATGGAAATGATCTTCACACTTTCCCCAAGTTTAATCTGGCTCGGTTTTAGGAGCTTGTGGGTAAGTTTGTCATTTTTCAGTGACAGTTTATCATTTTTCTCGGAAATCTTGTCCCGCACCTTCTGGCGGGATTTCTCCAACTCTTTGATGGAAGACCCGGCGCCTGCCTTCTGAAAAGTGCGGATCGTCTCGTCGGCGAGCTCCTTGGCGTTTTGCAGGATCTCACGAGCTTCCTCATTTGCCTCGCGCAGAATACGTGCTTTCGCCTGATCGATTTTCTCCTGTTTGGCTTCCAACTGTTTCTTTAATGTCTGAACCTCTTCCTTGTAGGACGCTACTTCCGCCCGTTCTTTTTCAATGGTCAGTCTGCTGTTCTCCAGGTCTGCCAGAAGATCTTCGAAACTTTCCTTATCCTCCGTGATATGCCGCTTGGCTTCTTCGATGATGCGATCTGGAAGTCCCAGCTTGGATGAGATGGCGAATGCATTACTCTTACCGGGAATACCGATCAACAGACGGTAGGTGGGCCGCAGCGTCTCCACACTGAATTCGCAGCTTGCATTTTCCACGAAACTCGTAGACAGCGCATAGACCTTCAATTCACTGTAATGTGTTGTGGCCATTGTCCGTATTCCGCGGTTGTGCAGATAGTCAAGCACCGCGATAGCAAGAGCGGCGCCTTCCGTAGGATCGGTTCCGGCACCCAGTTCGTCAAACAGACAAAGCGAATCGACATCCGCCGTCTGCAGAATGGACACGATATTTGTCATATGGGAAGAAAAGGTGCTGAGACTCTGTTCAATGCTCTGCTCGTCTCCGATGTCAGCGTAGACCTCTTCAAAAACGGACAGCTCAGAGCGGTCTAATGCCGGAATGTGCAGTCCCGCCTGTCCCATTAAGGTGAGCAGTCCCACAGTTTTTAAGGAAACGGTCTTACCGCCGGTATTGGGTCCCGTAATGACCAGAAGGTCAAAGTCCGTACCCAGCGAAATGTCGATGGGCACAACTTTCTTTTTATCCAGAAGCGGATGGCGTCCTTGGCGGATGCGTATCCGATGTTCTGTGTTAAAAATCGGCATGGTGGCATTCTGCTCCATGGCGAGAGAGGCTTTGGCAAAGATAAAGTCGAGAGCGGTCATGGCTCTCTGGTTACCTGCCAGTGTATCTGTATGTGTACCCGTCTGTGCGCTTAAGTCCGCAAGAATGACTGCGATCTCTTCCTGTTCCTTGATTTCCAGTTCCCGCAGTTCGTTGTTCAGACTGACAACGGCCGCCGGTTCTATGAAAAAGGTGGAACCGGTGGAAGACTGGTCGTGTACCATGCCAGGCACCTGTCCTTTGTATTCGGATTTCACCGGAATGCAGTAACGGTTATTACGCATAGTCACGACGGCATCCTGCAGATAGGTGCGGCAGGAACCGTTGATCATGGAGCTGAGCTGGGAGTGAATCCGGTCATTGGTGATAGACATGCTGCGCCGGATGTGTTTTAATGTCGGGCTGGCATCGTCTGCGATCTCTTCTTCCGACAGGATACACCTGCGGATTTCATTTACCAGCGGTGTGAGCGGTTCCAGTATGTCGAAATATTCATCCAGCGAGTCGGCGGGTGTATCTTCCCGATCCTTCCGGCCGTAAGTCTTGATGCGGTTCACATTTTCCAGAAAGGACGCTATGCGCAGAAGTTCTGTAATGGAGAGGACACTGCCGATCTCCAGAGATTTGATGCACATGCCTAAGTCCTTGTTACCGCCAAAAGAGGTTGAGCCTTTACGAAACAGACGCCCCAGCGCATCTGCAGTCTCCGTCTGTGCTGCGGCGATTTTTGCCTGATCCGTCATGGGAACAAGCGCGCGGGTCAGCTTTTTGCCCTGCTCCGAGGTGGCTTTGTCCGTTAATTGGTCGATGATTTTATTGTATTCTAAAACATGCAGTACTTTGTTGTTCATAGTTATATAATTTCCTTTATGATGTTTATAATTGTGTTAGGTATTATTCTATCATAAAGTGGGCGGAATTACTATGAGTTGTTACAGTTAGCAGGGTATCTGAATCGTCTGCACATATAGAAGTTCGTATCTACGGAGCCGCGCTTTCGCGCTTAAGGCTTCTTTACAAGGGGGAGGAAAAAAGCTATACTGAAAGAGCAGTGCAAAAGTTACTACTGTTCATGAATAAGAGGAATCAGGTTTATGGGAGAGCAGGATAAAGAACAAAGCGGCATAGAGCAGGGCACGGCCAAGGAACAGGCAGAATATACGCCGCCTGTACAGCCGGATTTTTTGCGTGAAACGATAAAACAGAAGCCTGTCAATAAGAAAAAGCTGATCAGAAGAACCGTGATCACGGTAGTGATGGCAGTTGTTTTCGGTCTGGTGGCATGTGTGACATTCCTGGTACTTGAGCCTGTTATCAGCAATCGTTTGTACCCGGAAGAGGAAGCAGAGGAAGTGCAGTTTCCGGAAGAGACCGTGATGGAAGAGATGAAGCCTGAGGATATGCTGGTGGAGGAAGAGAAAGAGCCTGAGGTAGAGATCGTGCAGGCGGAGCTGGAAGATGAGCAGATCGAAAAACTGCTGTCACAGGTAGAGTTTGGAATGGAGGATTATCAGGCGCTTTACGGGGAGCTGGCGGAGCTGGCACAGACGGCAGGGCGGTCCATTGTGACCGTAACCGGGGTCGTGTCGGACGTTGACTGGTTCAATGATATTTATGAAAACGAGGCTTCTGCTTCGGGAATTATTGTAGCGAATAACGGTAAGTCTATTTTGATCTTAGTCAGCGGCGGAACGCTGAATAACGTGGATAGTATTATTGTGACATTCTGCGATCAGGCGAAAGTCAATGCGGAACTTGTACAGAAAGATGTCACGACGGGGCTGGCAGTCCTATCGGTGCCGCTGATGAGCATAGAGGAAGAGACGATGGATGTCATAGATATCGCGAATCTGGGCAGCTCCAATAACAGCAATCTTCTTGGTATGCCTGTCATGGCGCTGGGCAGTCCGATGGGGACAAGCGGATCGGTCTGTTACGGTGTAGTGACTTCCGTGGGAACAGTGCTGGACCAACCCGATTCCGCATATAAGACGATCACAACGGATATATATGCCAGCCGGAATGCGACGGGAGTGCTTGTCAATCTGAAAGGGATGGTCATCGGCATTATTGACAACGTCAATACCAGCAATGATATGGGAAATCTGTTGACTGCATACGGAATATCCGAGTTGAAGAGAACGATCGAGAAGATGTCCAATGATAAGGAAAGAGCTTATCTTGGTATCCGTGGTGCTGATGTGCCGAAAGAGGCAAGCGAGGAACTGAATATCCCGCAGGGCGCGTATATTAAAGGGATTGAGATGGATTCTCCTGCAATGGCGGCAGGGATCCAGAGCGGTGACGTGGTGGTGCAGATCAATGAGACACCGATTAACACTTATAACGATCTGCTCACCGTTCTGTATAATGCCAATCCGGAGGATACGCTGACTTTCATGCTGATGCGGCAGGGACGTGAGATGAACGCAACGGTGACATTAGGAACGAGATAGGCTGTAAAATTATGAGGCGCTTCGATAGAATCAAGATGAAATCATGCGCAGAAATGAGGATAGGATGAAGTATATTAAGGATTATAAAGAGGGCGACAGGGTATTTGATATCTATCTGTGCAAACATAAACAGTCCGCGGTTACGAAGAACGGTAAGCCATATGATAATGTGATCCTGCAGGACAAGACGGGAACTGTGGATGCTAAAATTTGGGACCCTAATAATGCAGGAATCGAGGATTTCGATACATTAGATTACATAGAAGTGTATGGGGATGTAACCAGTTTTCAGGGAGCGAACCAGGTTAATGTGAAACGCATCCGCAAGTGCAATGAGGGTGAATATGATCCCGCGGATTATCTTCCCGTAAGTAAATATCCGATCGAGGATATGATGAAGGAGCTGCTGGCACTGATCGACAGCATCGGGAATCCCTATCTGAAGAAATTGTTGCAGGCTTTTTTCGTGGAAGACGAGGCATTTGTGAAGGTATTCAAACAATCCTCTGCGGCAAAGACAGTGCACCACGGTTTTGTGGGTGGTCTGTTGCAGCACACGCTTGCAGTGGCGAGGCTGTGTGATTATTTCAGCAGTCAATATGCCGTTTTGAACAGAGATCTTCTGCTGACGGCGGCGATCTGTCATGATATCGGCAAGACGAAAGAGCTATCTCTTTTCCCGCAGAATGATTATACGGACGACGGACAGTTCCTCGGGCATATTGTAATCGGCAGTGAGATGATCGGAGAAAAGATCAGGATGATAGACGGGTTCCCGGCGCTGCTTGCAGGGGAACTGAAACATTGTATTCTGGCGCATCACGGGGAGTATGAGTTCGGGTCTCCCAAGAAACCCGCTATCGTGGAGGCGGTCGCGCTGACCTTTGCGGACAATACCGATGCGAAGATGGAGACCTTCACGGAACTTCTGGAAAGTACGAATGAGACGGGGTGGCTTGGGTATAACAGGCTGTTTGAGTCTAATGTGAGAGGGACGAAGGTAGAGTAGGATAGCGAAAGAGGTATGACGACCTATGGATTACGGAAAGTATCAGAAAAATGATATTGTCACGGTCACGATAGAGGATATCGGTAATGACGGTGAAGGAATCGGCAAGGCGGAAGGATATACGCTTTTCGTAAAAGATGCGGTTATCGGTGATGTGGTGGAGGCGAGGATCACCAAATGTAAGAAGAATTATGGTTATGCGAGAGTAGAGAAGGTGGTAACGCCTTCTTCTTTTCGTGTGGAACCTAAGTGCAGATTTCACAGACAGTGCGGCGGCTGCCAGATTCAGGCTATGAGCTATGACAGGCAGTTAATCTATAAACAGGATAAGGTACGGGGAAATCTGATCCGCATCGGCGGATTTGCGCCGGAGCTGGTGGAGGCTGTGACGGAACCGATCGTCGGCATGGAGGAGCCATGGCACTACCGCAACAAAGCGCAGTATCCGGTAGGATATGATAAGAACGGTAATCTTGTCACCGGTTTCTATGCGGGCAGGACACATGACATTATAGCAAACACTGACTGCGCGCTAGGTGCGCCTGAGAATCAGGTCATTCTCGAGGCGGTTTTAGACTATATGCGAGAGAACCATGTAACCGCGTATCGTGAGGCAGAGGGCACCGGGCTGGTGCGCCATGTGCTGATCCGGACGGGATTTCAGTCGGGGGAAATCATGGTGTGTATTGTGATTAACGGGAGGAAGCTGCCGGCAGAAGAGAGGCTGGTTGAGAGGTTGACAGGGCTTAAATTTTCAGAAGGTGAAGGCAGAATGACAAGCATCTCTGTCAGCGTCAACACTGAGAAGACGAACGTAATTATGGGGAAGGAAATTCGAGTGCTCTGGGGGCAGGATAGGATTCATGATACTCTGGGCGGAATATCTTTTGCGATTTCTCCGCTGTCATTTTATCAGGTCAATCCCGTGCAGACAGAAAAATTGTATGCTCTCGCACTGGACTATGCCGGATTGACAGGGAAAGAGACCGTCTGGGACTTGTACTGCGGAATCGGAACGATATCCCTCTTTATGGCGAAGAAGGCAAAGCAAGTGTACGGCGTGGAAGTAGTTCCGGAAGCGATTGCGGATGCCGGAGAGAATGCCCGCGATAATGGGATCAGTAACGTGCAGTTCTTCGTTGGAAAGGCGGAAGAAATACTGCCGGCATTTTATGAGGGGAAATTGAATACGGATGATGTGTCGGGAGAGGGAAACGGCAAGGAAATAGGATTAGCGGACGAGCAGATGCGGCATCCCGACGTGATCGTGGTAGATCCGCCGCGTAAGGGATGTGACGAGAAGTGTCTGGAGACAATGCTTGCGATGAAACCGGAGAGGATTGTGTATGTGAGCTGTGACTCGGCTACGTTGGCGAGAGATGTGAAAGTACTGTGCGAAGGCGGGTATGAGTTGAAGAGGGTGCGGGCTGTGGATCAGTTTGGGCATAGTGTGCATACAGAATGTGTATGTCAGCTTGTGAGAAAAGATACAGATGGCAGTATTGTAAGGAATGCAGGGAGTACGGTGAAGAAAACAGTATATTATCGTGAAGAAGAGATACCGGACTGTGGGTGTATTTATGGATAAAAGCGTAAGGAGAAATGTGTGATGGCATCACAACCAATATATGAAATGTGTGCGGAATTAAAAGAATACGAATCTAAAATGTGGCGGCGGTTAATGTATCGATGGCGATGGCTCGTTTAGCGTATATTATCAGGACAATGTTTGAGATGGAGGCGATTTGTTATGGTAAATAGTCATTATGTGCCACAATTGATTTTGCGCCATTTTGCTGATGGTGAAAGGATACAGTACTGTGATTTAGATAAAAAGAAAGTAGAAACACGAAATATCAAATCTACTTTTGCCGAAAAAGGATATTATCCTAATGAAATAGAGAAAGAACTATGCCATAAAACCTGTATCTTAAACACATCCCCACGCCCACGAACCACGCAGAAA
>CAMWXF010000014.1 GCA_947178115.1 uncultured Lachnospiraceae bacterium | reverse complement strand
TCTCACTGGCAACAGCTTCCACCAAACCACCGTAGATCAGGCTTGTAACATATTTCGGAATGATCATGTCCAGCGCCTCATCATCTTCGGGCTCGAAGTTCATCATTGCCTTACTGCCTGTCTCCTTGCCCGATTCACCGCTTTCCGGTGCCTCTACGGGGAGAAGCTTTAACAGGGTCGGCACATGCACCACGGTATTCTTAAATCCCGTGTAAGCAAGATAAATCTCATTGATCTCACCCGCGGCATAAGCGTCCAGCAGCTTTTTGCTGATACCCATGGCATCCACATAGGACGGTTCCTCGATGATATCTGAGTTTTCCTCCATGATATGATAGCCGTTGCGCTGCAATGCATCCTTGCCTTTCTTGCCGATTGCATAAATCTCCAGATCTTCTTTCTTAAAATCGCCCTTGGTAATCAGCTTGGTAATATTAGAATTATAGCCGCCCGCAAGACCTCTGTTGGAAGTGATCACAATAACCGCCTTCTTCCCGGATTCTCCTGCTTTCAAGTAAGGGTGATTCAAGCTGCCTGTCTTCGCCAGCATGGAAGACACGGTCTCATACATACAGTTAAAATATGCTTTCGACTGTTCCGCACGTTGTTTCGCTCTCTGCAGTTTCACGGTAGAAACGAGTTTCATGGCTTTAGTAATCTGCTGAGTACTCTGTATACTGCCTTTACGCCTTTTAATGTCTCTCATTGAGGCCATAGCGTCACCTTCCTCTTTCTCTATTTCTACTATTTAAACTGCGCCTTGAACTCTTCAACGGCCTTACGAAGTTTACCATCTGTCTCCTCGGTAATCTCTTTATCCTGCGCGATTGCACTCGGAACATCCGGATATTTCGTATCCAGGAACTCAAAGAACTCCTTCTCAAATCTTGTGATGTCTTCTACCGGAACATCCAGCAGATATTTATTCGTCACCACATATATGATAATTACCTGATACTGTACCGGCATGGGCTGGTACTGCGGCTGCTTCAGGACTTCCTTGATTCTCTCACCCTGTGCCAGCTTTTCCTTCGTATCGGCATCCAGCTCCGAACCAAACTGCGAGAATGCTGCCAGCTCACGATACTGTGCCAGCTCTGTACGGATCGGCGCCGCAATCTTCTTCATTGCCTTGATCTGAGCGGCTCCTCCTACACGGGATACGGAAAGTCCCGCATTAACTGCCGGTCTGAAACCTGAATTAAACATCTCTGTCTCCAGATAGATCTGTCCGTCCGTGATAGAGATAACGTTAGTCGGAATGTACGCGGATACATCGCCCGCCTGCGTCTCGATGATCGGAAGCGCCGTCAGAGAACCTCCGCCATACTCTTCGCTCATTCTTGCCGCACGCTCCAAAAGTCTGGAGTGCAGATAGAATACGTCACCGGGGTAAGCTTCACGTCCCGGCGGTCTCTTAAGCAGCAAAGAGAGTGTACGGTATGCAGCAGCATGCTTACTCAAGTCATCATAAACTACCAGCACGTCCTCGCCATTCTCCATCCACTCCTCACCGATCGCACATCCGGAATACGGAGCAATATACTGTAACGGTGCCAGCTCACTGGCTGTTGCGGCAACTACGGTCGTATATGCCATCGCACCATACTCTGTCAATGTCTTAACAATAGAAGCAACCGTTGATGCTTTCTGTCCTATGGCAACATAGATACATTTAACACCCTGGCCTTTCTGGTTAATGATCGTATCAATCGCTATCGCAGTCTTACCGGTCTGTCTGTCACCGATGATCAACTCACGCTGACCTCTTCCGATCGGAACCATGGAGTCGATTGCCTTGATACCTGTCTGCAGCGGTGTATCAACGGATTTTCTTGTGATAACGCCGGATGCAACTCTCTCAATTTTACGATATTTATCAGTCTGAATCGGTCCCTTGCCGTCAATAGGCTGTCCAAGGGCATTTACAACACGGCCGAGCATACAATCACCTACGGGAACCTCTACCACTCGTCCCGTAGTCTTTACGATATCGCCTTCGTTGATGTTGTTCTGGCTTCCAAGCAGAACGACACCCACGTTATCTTCCTCCAGATTAAGTACCATACCGTAAACCTCGCCGGGGAACTCCAGAAGTTCTCCCTGCATGGCATTCTCAAGTCCGTGCACACGAGCTATACCGTCAGCTACCTGAATAACCGTACCCACATCGGATACTTCCAGGTCTGAAGCATATCTCTTAATTTGATCCTTAATGACTGAACTAATTTCTTCTGGTCTTAAATTCATGGATCATACGCACCTTTCTTCTTAATTTGAATATAAGCTCATAGCTTTTCCTGCCGACTCCGGCTGATCAGATATGAACTTTTAACAATTCTTTTTGCAGCTCATTTAACTTTGTCCTGATACTGCTGTCCACCACTCTGTCGCCGATACGGACAACCATACCGCCGATCAGGGCTTCGTCTACCTGAAAATGCATTTCCATTTTCGCATACTGAGTTGTTCCAAGCAGCTTCTGTTCTATTTTGCTGCACTGCTCTTCCTTGAGCGGAACAGCCGTCGTCACCGTTGCAACGCCGATCCCCTTATACCGCTTTACTTCCGCAATAAAATAGTCCAGAATCTCATCGATATCTCTGTAACGGTCCTTGGAAATGATGATTGTAAGAAATCCGAGCAGTTCATCGGACACCCTGCCTTCAAATACGTTCTTCGCAACCTGAATCTTCTCTTCGACAATAATCTTGGGATGATTCATCAGTCTGCCGAAATCCTCGTTGTCCGCAAGCACTTTTTGAAGCTGTAGGATTTCTTCTGACAATACATCTATTTTGCCTTCCTCTACCGCAAGCTCAAATAATGCATCTCCATATGTTTTTGAAATTAGCTTAGCCATGTGCCCTCACCTATTTCTTTCAACGTTTCTTCAATCAAACTGTCCTGAACGGTCGTGTCTATCTTAGCACTCACAACTTTACCCGCCATCAGGGATGCCAGAACCACCATTTCGCGCTTCACTTCATCGGCGGCTTTCTTCTTCTCCAGCTCTGCTTCCACGCCGGCTCTCTCGATGATCCTCGACGCTTCCTCTTTGGCTTCCGATACGATCTTGTTCTCATTGGCGAGCGCCTTTTTCCTGGCCTCGCTTAAGATTTCTTCCGCTTCCTTGTCGATCTCTTTCAGCTTGGCTTCGTACTGTTCTTTCAGTGCTCTCGCGTTTTCCATATCGGCTGCAGCGCTGTCAAGCTCGTTTTTGATCCGATCCTGTCTGTTCTGCATCATATCCCTCACAGGATTGAAGAGAAAATGAGAAGCAACCAAAAACAATGTAAATACCGCAATGATCATCAAAACCGAATCCGCAATCAACTGCAGATCCAGATCAAAAAGTCTTGGTTCCATTTCTGCTGCGGCTGCCATTACCATCTGTGTAGCTAATGTACTCAAGCTCTTATCCTCCTTTCTTCACAATTCTCAAGCCCCGGAGAATGCACGTTCTTTGCATTCTCCAAGAGATGACTATAGTTGCACTTAGGCTGTGTTCTATACAGCCTTAGTGTAACTTCATCTCTATGGTACTAAAGGTTTTACGAATAAGAGCAGCATTGCGATCAACAGACCATACAGACCTGTTGTCTCGGCAACGGCCTGTCCTAACAACATGGTAGAGGTAACGTCCGACTTCGCACCCGGATTTCTGCCGACTGCTGCTGCCGCGTGACCTGCCGCAATACCCTGACCGACACCGGGTCCGATACCTGCGATAACCGCAAGTCCTGCACCGATTGCCGAACATCCTAAGATAAAGTTTGTGTTAAATTCTCCCATTTTTATTTCCTCCTTTAAAAAAATTGAGCTGCGCTCAATTACGAGATATTGCTTATGAGATGCTGCACATCTCAGCAAACTCGAAAAAGAGCGATTAATTCCTTTTTCCTTAATCCATACCGGTTATTCAGTCGTACAGGCATCTGTAATGTATGTCATGGTCAGCATACAGAATACATAAGTCTGGATCGCTCCCGAGAACAGATCAAAATACACATGCAGCGCTGCCGGCCAGACAAGTGCGATCTTAGAGAGCAGTCCGTATACCAGCGCCGTCATAACCGTGCCGGATAAGACATTTGCAAACAGACGCAGTGACAATGAAACCGGAACTGCAATATCACCGATTACATTGATCGGTGCCCAGATCGGCCATGGATCACACAGACCCGCGATGACACCCTTCACTTTCTGATATTTGAATTTGTTAAAGTGAATCAGTGTGAATGTCATAAGTCCCATCGCGAATGTCACACCATAATCCGCTGTCGGCGGTCTTAAACCGAACAGACCCGAAATATTGCTGAGCAGAATGAAGATAAAGATAGTTCCGATATAATTGCGGAATTTCGGGCTGAACTTACCCATAACGCCGCCGATCATATTATCTAACATCTCCACCACAAGTTCCGCAATGTTCTGGAAAGTACCCGGAACATCCGACGCATGCTTGACGGCACGGTTTGCGGCGATACAGAAACCGATGATCACAAGCATAACGATCAGCACACACACATGCGTAGTCGTAATCCATACAGTCTGTCCAAACAATTCATAGGAAAACACTCCATGAATCATAAAATCAATATCAGCGCCTGCGGATAACAGAACTCCCTGTCCCATACTTTCACCCCCTTATTTTATGACTTTATGTATTTTAAATTTTAAATACTTTCGCACTTATCTTACGCAGCCAAGGGTTCAGATAAGCCGATATCTTCATCCCCATATAACCGCAGAACATAAAGATCGGATTGGCAAAGTCCGTATAGATCAGTACAAACATGACCACTACCAGTACCAAATACCGGATCAGATTGTTCGTCCCGATCGTCTTGGCCGCCTGTTTGGCCGCCTGATCCATCCCCCGGTTTAACGACCACCACATATGGACGGAACCTGCGATAGCGAGCACAACGCCGATCCAAAGCCCCAGACTGTAAGACGCCCTCCTTGAAAAAAAAAGCAGTACCGCTTGAAATATCAAGCCATATAAGAAAATTCCCAGACACAGATCAAACAAAGTCGGATCGATTTTTCTCTTCATAATTCACTCTTCTTCCTTCTTGTCATCCTGTCTCTTCGTGCTGCGTCTGCGTGTTACTGCCGGTGTCTCATATATCTTCTTAGCAAATCTGAATACATTCGTAAACCCTGCCAGCGCACCGACAAAAAACAACACTACCGTCCAGAAAGAGGTTTCGAATTTCCAATCAAGGAACATTCCCGCAAAAGAACAAATAAAAATGGGAACCAGCATGTTAATACCGAACTGACTTATCATCATAAGTGCCTGATAGACATTTCTATTATATTTCACAGCCTTTCCCTTCTTTTATTTTGTCTATTAATGGAAATTACAGCCTCCGTGTAAAATTATACTCATTTTTACCACTTATGTCCAGACAAATTGTGAAAAATAGATAAAAAATCGAGCTACGCTCGATTACGAGATATTGCTTCGCAAACTCGAAATATATAACACAGCTTCTTGACTTTTTAATCTTGTCAATGTAACGTAGTGTTTAAGAAAACTGATTCATCACCATCGCTGTTCACAGGAGGTACTATGGCAAATCCGACTCTATATCGCAAGAGATTGATTCCCGAAGAATGTATTCTGTTGAAAGATGATCGTGTCCTATATCGCGATGCGCAGATCATCGTGACCGGCTGGAACTCCTTAAAGCCGCGCAAAGACCTGCACCACGGCTTCTCCTGTTACTATCTTAACGAAGGCATTAAAGTAAGCCGGTTCTATCGGGAAGACGAGACTCTTCTCTTCTGGTACTGTGATATCGTCGATTATGACTACACCGAAGAGACCGATACATACATTGTCACGGATCTCTTGGCGGATGTGATCGTCTATCCTGACGGCTTTGTGAAAGTGGTGGATCTGGATGAGCTCGTCACCGCCAGAGAATCCGGTATCCTGTCCGAAGATATGCTGAGCAGATCCCTGCTTTGTTTAGACCGGCTGCTGAAGACCATCTATGCCGGTGATTTTCCCAAACTTCAAAAACCTACCGAAGATTATATAAACATTTAATAACAAGTGATATACGGCATGGACGGCACAGACCGAAATCCATGCCGTCCTTTTTTATTCGCTAATAGAAGATATGTCCCCCGATCGTATACCTCGGACTGATACCGGCTACCGGTGTTCTGAAATAAACGCAGTTTCCAACGTTGGTCGTGCCGCGCATAACCTCATCTGCTGCCTGATAGCAGGATGCAGTCGCTCTTCCGTCTGCCAATGCTAATGCCAGGCGCCCGCTGGCCACAGGGGAAAATTGTCCGGACTGGTATATAACACCTGTTACTGTGTCAGGATATACAGAACTCAGTACTCTGTTTATCACAACAGACCCTACCGCCACCTGACCGGCGTAGGATTCTCCTCCGGCTTCACAATAGATCAGATTCGCCAGCAGATACCTGTCACCTTCCGCGAAACTCACTTCTGAAATGTCCCGCCAGCTTGACTGTGCCGCCAGTTCCGCCATACGGATTTCTTCCGCCAGCTTCGCTTTTAAAGCCGTAAGATTCTCTTCCTCTTCTTTGATCTTCTGCTCATAGGCAAGCGCCTGTGCCTCCGCTTCCGAAATTTGACCGGAAGTTGCATGTAAAGAATTCGTCGTCTGGCTGACCAGCCCGGATACGCGGCTCTGTTCCGCCACAACCTGCACCTTATACTCTCCTAATTCCTCTTTATCTTTCTCTAACTGCGCCAGATCAAGCTCCAGTTCTTCCTGTTTCGCTTCTATCGCCGCCTGCGCATCTTTATAATCCTGCAGTACCTTCTGCTGATAAGCTGACAACTGTTCAATATAATTATTCTTATTCAGGAAATCCGAAAAGCTGGTAGCGGAGAAAAACAATTCCATATAAAGAAAATCGCTCTTCTCATACATAAACCGAATCTGTTGCTTCATCGTCTCGTACTGTGTGTCCTTAAGGATGATCGCCTCTTCCAGATCCTTATTAACTTCCTCGATCTTGCCGTTTAACGTCTCGATCTGCGCTTCCTTGTCCGCGATCTTATCTTCTAAGTCGCTCAGGTTATTGCTCACCTGCGTAAGCTCGGTATTCAAGGTTGTCAAGGCGCCTTGCAGAGAATCCTTCTGTTCATTCAGATTTTTCAGATTTTCTTCCGTCTCGTCCAGTTTTTCTTCTGCGTCCTTTTTCTCCTGCTCGGCTTTATCGATCTTCTGACGAGTCTCCTCCGTTGCCTGTACGGTGACAGTCGTAAGGCCAAGCAACAAGACCAGAACCATCCAGACCGCAGTTCTACGCGTGCCTCTCATAAACATCCTCCATAATGCGTTTAATCATAACACGTGCTATCATTATTCAATCAGTCCCACTCTTCTGCAATGCTTCTCTTCCCCTGAAAACTCCGTATTCAGGAAAGTATCCACAATACTGAATGCCAGATTCGGTCCCACAATACCGCCGCCCATGGCAAGCACATTCGCATCGTTATGCAGTCTGGTCATTTGCGCCGTCAAAGTATCCGCACACAACGCACAACGGACTCCCTTGACTTTGTTCGCTGTAATGGAGATTCCGATACCCGTCGTGCAGATCACAATACCTTTTTCACATTCTCCCTTAGCAACCGCCTCGGCGACTGCACGTCCGTAAATCGGATAATCACAGGAAACCTTATCCGCGCACCCGTAGTCTTTACAATCCACACCCTGTTCTTTCAGATGAGCGATAACCGCCTCTTTCAAATCATATCCGCCATGGTCACTTCCGATTGCTATCATATCCGTTTCTCCTCCATCTCCTGTCGCATTACACATGCACAACTCTATGTCCTGCCGCCTTCAAAAGTCTGTTCATAATCGCCTGTCCGAGACCGACCGTCCCGAAAGACTCCGCATATATGATCTCCACATTCTCATCATCCATTTCCCGCAAAACGCGGTACAGTTCTCTGGCAATCTCCGCCTCATCGTTCCTGTTCCCTACGCTCCTGCAGACATCCGCCTGATATTGTGCAATGCTTGCATTCGTTCCTATAACACCCGTTTTTTTATTATCGCTTTTCTTCTGCAACACCTGTGTATTAATATATTCTACCACACAATCTTTCTCACCGTCCACGATGGTGAGTTCCCCTTTCGGGGCATAATGCCTGTATTTCATGCCCGGCGCCTTAGGGGCCTGTCCGGAATCGGCGCGCATCATCGTGCAGTCCTGTGCCACTTCACCGAGTACCTGTGCAAGCTTCTGCTCAGTAATATATCCGGGGCGTAATATGGTCGGTTTCTCCGATGTCAGATCTATGATCGTGGATTCTAATCCGATCTCTACATCTCCGCCGTCTATGACCATCTCTATTCTTCCGTCCATATCTTCAATCACATATTTCGCCACCGTAGGGCTGGGTCTGCCGGAACGATTCGCGCTGGGCGCCGCCACATAGCCGCCTGCTGCCCTTATCAGCGCTCTCGCCACGGGATGTACAGGCATACGCACCGCCACCGTATCAAGTCCGCCCGTCGTCTCACGGGGAACCAGCTCAGACTTGTAGAAGATCATGGTAAGCGGTCCCGGCCAGAACTGCTCCGCCAGTTTCCACGCATTTTCCGGCACTTCCCGCACGATCGCGCTAAGCATCTGTATATCTGCGATATGCACAATCAGCGGATTATCGGAAGGCCTTCCTTTTGCGATGTATATTTTCTCGGAAGACCGTGGATTCAACGCATCCCCGCCCAGACCGTACACCGTCTCCGTAGGAAAAGCCACCAGACCGCCTGACTTAATGATATCGCCCGCCTCTCCGATAAGGGCTGTATCCATATGCTGTTCATCTATCTGAATCACTTTTGTATTCACACAAATACCCTTCTTTATATATCGTCAACCGCTTATTTTCCTTCTGCGGTAATAGTCTGCATGATTGCAAGATGGATCGCCCATGCTACCTTTTCCTGATACAGCTCCGAGGAAAGCTTCTGCGCTTCCTCATAATTAGACAGGAACCCGCACTCCACGATCACAATAGGCGTGGAAGTCTTTTTTAACAAATAATAACTGTCGTTGGCTTTCGCCTGTCTGGCATTATCCCTATCGAGCTCCAGCGCCATAACCTGCTGGATTCTCTCCGCCAGTTCCTTACTCTTCTCGCTGCCAGCATAATAGAACGCCTGTGCACCATGCACGTATTCCTCATGATAACTGTTCTGATGTATGCTGACCGTCAGCACCGGCTGCTTCTCCTCTATGATTCCCACGCGGTTCTTCATATCCTGTACTTTCTTATTAGAGGCATTCTCATCGTACAGGCCCGCATCGGAATCTCTTGTCAATACTACATCTACATCCTGCATCTGCAGAAATTTCTGTAATTTCAATGCGATCTGCAGATTAATATCTTTTTCCAGACTGCCATCGACACTGACCTTGCCCGGATCAGCTCCGCCGTGTCCCGCATCGACTACCACGCAGGGCTTATTTTCCCGCACCTCCACTTTCTCTGAAGATACCGTCTCAGACATCCTGCGTCCCCCGCGTACAATGAAGCAAGCCGCCACTAACATCAGTATAAGCAGTACGATCCTGCCCAATCTTTCCTTATTCTCCGGTTTCTTTCCCTTCATATCCCATTCCTAACGTCACTCCCTTTATAAATGCATATGAAGAAATCTTCCGAAAAATGCTGTCTTAGCGCGGACCGCTACGGCTGATTTACATATTCTTCGATCACATCCCAGATAGAATCTACTTCAAAACCGAGTTTCCATTCCGCCACGCCTCCGATACCGTATTTATTCATAATGTTCAATTTCACGCGAATCGAATCCTCATCCTCCAGCCACACCTCATAATGACTGTCACCCGACTGGTACTCTCCGTAATTCTGGCAAGTCTTCTCATCCCATGCAGTAGTGATATTGTGATCCTTAATATACTGCTGTGCCATCTCCATGCCTACAGCCTGACTGTCCACCGTCGTGCCCTTCGTTTCCCATATCCTTGTATAGAAAGGAATCGCATTGATTACCTTATTCGCAGGCACCTGTGCCACCGTATTGGAGATCCCGTTTTCCACAAAATCAATAGATGCCACCGATCCGGCCGTATCGCTTCCCTTGTAATGTTCATCGTAACCCATGACAATTACATAGTCCGCCACAATTCCCTGCTCTTTCCTATTATAATGATCGTTGTAGCCCATCGGCACATAATTGTCGATGGACAGCACGATTCCATTTTTCCTGCACTGAATCGACAATTCTCTGATAAACTCAACAAAAGGTTCTCCCGCATCCAGACTGATATTCTCGAAATCAATATTGATTCCGTCCAGATCATATGCCACCGCCGTATCGATCAGGCCGCTGATCAGATGGGATCTGGTGCTTAGTCCCGCCAGAACCTCGTAAGTGTCCACTCCTTCATTCGTGAAATTATCTATGAGCCCCCAAACTTCCAATCCCATATTGTGCGCCCGCTCCACATAATCCGCCGAAGCCAGATTCGTAAAGTTACCGTCATTGTCATATAAGGCAAACCACGTGGGTGATATCACATTGATCCCCTTCGTGCCCGCCATCATCTCCGACAATGTGTCATTGCCCCCGATGCTCGCCACGGAATGCCATGCCAGATTGATCTTATGGTCACGGGTATTAGATGTGTAGACCGGCTCCGTATAATCAGTCACCGGTGTGGGCGTCTCCGTCTCTTTTTCACTCAGTCTCTTATTTTCCACATATCCGATGAAGGCATCCTCCGTCTTCACCTTCGTCCACGTCTCCATTTCCTCCAATACGACTACTTTGTCACCCTCGGAAACATCCGTCAGAATATCGCTCTTGATCCCGCCCTGATAGCGCACCTGCGTATTGTCGGTAATCGTTGCCACCTGACGCTCATTCCATTCCGTATAGACCTGCATATGATTCGGCTCCGTATACAGCGCGTAGGAGAAATTCGTATACTCTTTGACGAAATCCACCGCCACATACAGCATGTCCCCCTCGTATCTGGCGATCACATATTCCCTGCTGCTCTCGCTGCCGCCCACTGCAACTGTCTGCGAACCGATCACCGACGTGACTATTGCATCCGGCAATGTATATATCAGCACATTTTCCCTCGTGTCTTCAAAAAATCTGTCGTTAAAATATTTATGCACCGTGGCAAAGTCAAAGTAACACACACCGTCCCACAATCTGGCATGTTCCTCGACCCGTTCATCCTGTAAAATAATCGGCACATCGTCGCTGCCCTCGATGCCGAAATACTCCGCCAGATCCGCACGTTCCTTGGAATACGAATATTTCTCTATTAATTTGGCTCCAAACCCTACCCCCGCAACCACGATAATAAGGACGATCGCGATTAGTACCGGAATTATTTTTTTCATAGATCCAGCTCCTTTCTGACCGTCCTCATTATAACAAACTATTTCCTTTCAGTCATTATAATTTTGACATTTTTCGGCACAAACGTATTTTTGCCAAAATCATTTCCAAAAGTTACATCCTGCATAATCCGGCCACGGCTGCCACCTGCTACAGTCTCATGAAGCGGGAGCTTCTTAGAGAAACCTCAGCGTTCTATAATATAATTCATTCACATATGCTTTTTCATACGCCCGCAGGTTTACACCGATCTCATCCTAAAATTTAGTCTGCCAAAAAGAGCATTGTGATATACTAACGGCATAAGATACTATTAGGATGTGAAATAGTTTCAAGGCATCGCCGACATGCAAAAATAAAAAATAACTGTATAACCTACTCATTCCTTGTGAATTATAATTGTGAAATATAGAAAGAAATAAGATATGGTCTATGATCAGGCACATCGCCTATAAGACTCTCTCCGAACTGTGTTGCCGACCGCAACGGAGAGAAAGATGTTATTTATGAAGTTGCACACGCTGCCTCCTTTCGTTGCCGACTATCGGAGACACCTTGTAGTTCGATTATAGCCATAATATGACAAAAAAGCAAGTAAATTCTAAAATTATTAAAATTTTTTAAACACTTTATGCACACTATTGACTAAAATTGGCGCAAAGTATAAGATGCAGGTATCAAAAGAAAGTTTGTCTTTGCAGACTCGAAGTACGCCAAAGAAATTCATAATAAATACTCTGTGTGAACAAAATATATATGACTTAAAAGGATGTGACTATCGTATGAAAATAGAAAAAGTAAACGAGCAGCAGATCCGCTGCACTCTCACAAGAGAAGATCTTGCCAACAGAGAACTGAAGATCAGTGAACTCGCCTATGGCACCGAGAAAGCCAAAACCCTGTTTCGCGATATGATGCGTCAGGCATCTTTCGAGTGTGGTTTTGAGGCCGAGGATATCCCGCTGATGATCGAGGCGATCCCGTTAAATTCCGAGTGTATCGTACTGATCATCACGAAAGTGGAAGATCCCGAAGAACTGGACACACGTTTTTCCAAATTTGCCCCGTCAGTCCATGAGGATGACGATTATGACGAAGATAGCGAAGACTTAGTCGATGTCTTCTCCGACGGAGCCGATGAGGTATTGAATATGCTGCGTAAGATGAGCGGCGCCGATATCCCGGATGATTCCGCTAAGGCAAAGCCTTCCTCCCCGGAGAGTTCTTCCGGCCGCAGCACTGCGAAAGAATCTGCTCCGGTGCAGTCTTCCAGCCGGCTCTTCTGTTTCCCGACACTGCATGATGTGACGAGACTGGCTCATGTGGCGGCTGCCTCTTACTATGGGAACAGCACATTATATAAAGATGAAACAAGCGGTGCCTACCTGCTGTTAATCAATTCCGATAACCAGAGCGCTTCCGATTTCAACCGCATCTGCAATCTGATCTCGGAATACGGCAAGCCGGAGAAAGCGGCACTTTCCGCTAAGGCTTATCTGGAAGAACATTATGAGCCGTTGATTAAAGAGCATGCGATTGAGGCTTTGGCACAGTTATAGGGTTCTACAGAATTAAAGAACATGTGTTATTACAATCAACATTATACAGACAATTAAAGCGTTAAAAAAGCAACCACGACTCGACAAAAGTCAGGGTTGCTTTTTAATATATAACCTATAACTAAGGCGCCAGCTCTTCATCCAGAATCTCGTCTGAATACTTTCTGATTTCTGCATTCAGTTCTCTTACCTCTTCGATTGTCCGGCATTTATCCGT
>CAMWXF010000013.1 GCA_947178115.1 uncultured Lachnospiraceae bacterium | reverse complement strand
AAAAATGTCAGTAAAAATTGCACTCGCAGGAAACCCTAACTGCGGTAAGACAACACTTTTTAATGCTCTGACAGGGTCTAACCAGTTCGTGGGAAACTGGCCGGGCGTTACGGTGGAGAAGAAAGAGGGTAAGTTAAAGGGAAATAAAGATGTGATTATTATGGATCTGCCGGGGATTTATTCGCTGTCACCGTACACATTGGAAGAAGTGGTGGCAAGAAATTACCTGATAAGTGAAAGACCTGATGCGATCATTAATATTGTGGACGGTACGAATATCGAGCGTAATCTATACCTGTCCACACAGTTGTTGGAACTGGGTATCCCGGTAGTGATGGCAGTCAACATGATGGATCTTGTCAACAAAAACGGGGATAAGATCTCTCCGGAAAAACTGAGCGCGGCTTTGGGCTGTGAAGTGGTGGAGATTTCTGCACTGAAAGGTACTGGCATAGAGCAGGCGGCGGATAAGGCAGTGGCTCTTGCGGGTAGAAAAGCACAGCCCATCGTGCATAAATTCGATGAGAGAGTAGAAGATGTCATTGCGTCCGTGACTGCTATGTTAAAAGGCGTTGCTGAGGATCAGAAGAGATTTTTTGCCATCAAATTATTAGAGAAAGACTCTAAGATCAAAGAGCAGATGAGCAGCGTACCGGATGTAAGCAGAGAAATCGCCGATCTGGAGAAAGCGTTCGACGATGATACGGAGAGTATTATTACGAACGAGCGATATGTCTATATTGCATCCATTATTAAGGATTGTGTTGTCAAGAATAAAAAGAATGTCATGACAACTTCCGATAAGATTGACAAAGTCGTGACAAACAGGTGGCTGGCGCTTCCAATCTTTGCTCTTGTTATGTTTATCGTATATTATATATCCGTAACAACAATCGGCGGAATTCTGACAGATTGGACGAACGATGTGCTGTTCGGGGAGATCATACCGCCTGCCATTGAGAGCTTGCTTGTAAGTATAGGTTGTGCGGATTGGCTGCAGGGCTTGATCTTAGACGGTATTGTGGCAGGTGTAGGTGCGGTTCTCGGATTCGTGCCGCAGATGCTTGTGCTGTTCATATTCCTCGCATTTCTGGAGTCCTGCGGGTATATGGCGCGTGTTGCGTTTATCATGGACCGTATTTTCCGTAAGTTCGGTCTGTCAGGCAAGTCCTTTATTCCGATTCTTATCGGTACGGGCTGCGGTGTGCCGGGTATCATGGCGTCCCGTACGATTGAAAATGACAGGGATCGCAAGATGACGATTATGACGACTACCTTTATTCCATGTGGTGCGAAACTTCCTATTATTGCGTTGATTGCAGGTGCGTTCTTCGATAACTCAGGTGCGGTTGCATGGGGTGCATGGCTGATTGGTATTGCAGCAATCATCTGCTCCGGTATTATCTTAAAAAAGACAAAGATGTTCGCAGGAGATCCGGCACCGTTCGTTATGGAGCTTCCGGCATATCATATGCCTACCGTGGGTGCGGTACTTAGAAGTATGTGGGAGCGCGGATGGTCCTTTATCAAAAAGGCTGGAACGATCATTCTTCTGTCTACCATCGTACTTTGGTTTCTGATGAGCTTCGGATGGGCTGACGGCAGTTTCGGTATGCTGGAGGCGGAACAGCTTGATTCCAGTATTCTCGCGAAAATCGGAAGTGCGATCGCCTGGATCTTCACGCCACTCGGATGGACACAAGCGGGCGAAGGCTGGAAGATGGCAGTGGCAGCAGTTACCGGTCTTATCGCAAAAGAGAATGTGGTGGCAACTTTTGGTATGCTGTTCGGCTTTGCGGAAGTGGCAGAGGACGGTGCGGAAGTATGGGGTAATCTGGCAGCGGTTATGACACCCGTTGCGGCATTCGGTTTCCTCGCATTCAATCTGCTGTGTGCACCTTGTTTTGCGGCGATGGGTGCGATCAAGAGAGAGATGAACAATGCCAAGTGGTTCTGGTTTGCCATCGGTTATCAGAGTGTACTGGCATATATCGTGGCTATGTGCATTTATCAGCTTGGAACTTTCTTTGCGGGCGGCGGTTTTGGAATCGGAACAGTGGTGGCAATTCTTCTTGTGATCGGATTCCTGTATCTGTTGTTCAGACCATATAAAGAGGCGGATGACCTGAAGGTGGATACGACAAAGTTTGCAAAAGCGGCGAAATAGAGGTAAAGTAAGATAAGGTATATTATGAATATAATATTAGATAGTCAAAAGGAGCCGGTTACATGGGAACAGCAATCGTATTATTGATCGTAGCGGGCGCGGCGGCGCTTGCGATACGGAGTATGATTAAAGATAAAAAAGCGGGCAAGTCGCTTCAATGTGGCGGAGATTGTACACGCTGCGGTGGGGGATGCCATTAACATTATTTATCTCAATAGTGACGCCTGAACAGATAGAGAATTCTCCGTCGGCCCGCTTTCGCTCCTTTCACAGCGCAGCAGACACTAAGCTCGAAAGTTGCTTCGCAACTTTTAACCTCGCTAAGTGCTGGCGCTGTTCTAGGGCCTCCTTGAGAATTCTCTATCCGTTCAGGCTGGTTATTGATTGATATTATAACATTGTATCATCCCGTAAAACTTCGGATAAGCTGATGTTACGTATATTACGCCAGCCGAGATAATAAGCTAACGTGATAAACCCAATAACAGTCAACATGAAGACAGCAATCGGGATCAGAGGAGCATCCTTCAGGAACTCTCCCACTTCAAGATAGCTCATACGTAACATGAACCATACTGTGATCACAGCCAATGGAAGGGTGATTAGAAAAGGGCGACCTGCTATGACAAACGCCTCGATTCGGAACATCTTTCCGATTTCTTCCGGTGTCAGACCGACAGACATATACCGCGCGAATTCTCTTTTTCTCTGGCGTACGAAACCCAGCGTATTGGAAAATACATTACCGATCCCGATGATGGCAAGCAGAACACAGAAACCGCTAAATACTGTCCGTATTCCCTGCAATTGTTTATTGTTGGTTTCATATTCTTGGATTCGGTTCTCGCTTTCTGATAGATAAGCCGGATCAATGAGTTGATGAATCTCATTTTGTATTGTATGCAGTTCTTCCAATGTCACATTTTCCCTGCCAAGCACACGAATATAGAGATCCTTTTCCATTCCCCCGATCCGTTCTTTCATTTCTTTCCATAAAGACATCGGAATAAAATGTACGAGCTCATAATAGTCAAGCGTCGCATACTCTTCCCTTAAAACGGGCACTTCCGTCGTATAAGACAAGACAGGAATTTCTGCGGTGATTTCCTCATTTCCCGACTGCCTCAGAATACTTGTCATGTGTTCTCCGGTACCGGGTGCGTTTACATAGGGCATAAATTCAGGGTGCCTGAAATCAGGATTGGTCACATCACGAATCATATTTAATATTACCGCTCCGTCAAGCTGCGGCGTAATGTCAAGCTGCTCACAATAGTTTAGGAAGCTGTTATCATCCAGTATCATGATCGGAACGCTTACCAGCCATCCGTCATTAACCTTCGTCACATAATGATCGGAAGCATGGGAAAAACCGCCGAAGGATTTCATATCCTCGCTCATTTCTTCTTCCGTGATGATTCTTTTGGCCGCTGCCTTTTGATATATGATGGCGCTTTTTACACCTGTTAGCTCTTGGATTGCTTCTGTTTTATCGAACAGATCCGCGTCCGTATCTTTAACTGTGACCATGATGTCCCAGGCATCCTGATATCTTTCAAAATAAGTCTCTCTTGTACTGATTTCTGAAGTCGCGAAAAAGCATTGCATGATCATAAATGCCATGGAAGATAATATCAGGGACAGTGATGCCGTCCGTAAAGCTTTCCTCTGTGCCTTCAATGCATTTCCGGCAAGTTCCCCTTTCACACCGAATAAAGCAGTGAGTATCCGAGAGTTCTTCTTACGTTTTAACTGCAGTTCCCCCGTGTTCTTAATTGCCTCAAGCGGTGTCATTCTGCTTAATTTGATTGCCGGAAGCCATGCGGAGATCCAGATTGTGGCCATGGTTACAATAAGCGTCAGGACAAGAACCAGCGGATGATATCCGGGAACTGCCTTATGTCGTCCCGGAATATCGTTTCCTAACACAATATTTGACAGTTCTATCAGTCCTATGCTGCCGGCGATGCCAAGCAGATTTCCGATTACGATCGGCGCGGCACAAAGAGTGAACGCTTCCTGCAAAAGGCATGTCCGAATCTGTTTCGGCGTGGCTCCGATACTTGAAAAAATGCCGAACTGGTGAATCCTTGCATTCATGGATACGGCAAAGGAATTGTGTATAATCACAATCAGCGAAAAAGATGCCAGTGCCGTGATCAGAATAAACATCGGAAACAGCAGCCTTGGCGCGGTATCATTTTCGTCACGAATCAAATACATTGCCAAAAGTGGATAGTTATAAATAACCTTTTCCGGAGAAATCCCGACAAGTTCGGCGATGTGGGGCGTATCGGAAAGAACGGTTCTGTAATCATCAAAATAAAGATCGGTTACCGTTTCCGCTGTGGTGCTTTCCTTTTCATTTACCGCCACCTCTTTTACATGGGCAAAATTCCTGATGAGTTCTATATCTTCCGAACTAATTTCCCCGGCGAGCCGGCTTTGCCAGCCGCCCTCTTCCAGTTCGATTCTCTCAACCTCGTACTTCCACAGATTATAAAATATTCCGCATAACAGGGATAAAAGCAGAGCGGAAATAAATGCCGCTATCATAACGGCCAGACCCGAGGAACGGTTGTTTTTGATATAGCCTGATGAATAATCTTTCCACATATCCGATTGCTGTCATGTATTCTATGACAACGAGTTCACCTCCCGCCGTTTATCACTGATAATGCGCCCGTCTTCTATGGTGATAATGCGTTCCGCTTCAAGAGCCACCTTCTCATCATGAGTAATCAGCAGTATGGTCTGTTCCAGATTGCGGTTGGACAGTTTCAGCAGATCAATGATTTCTTTAGAATTCTTCTGGTCCAGATTACCGGTTGGCTCGTCCGCCAGAAGCAGAGCCGGTCGGTAGATCAGGGAGCGTGCAATAGCAACTCTCTGCTGTTGTCCGCCGGAGAGCTGGTTTGGCAGAGCATCAAATTTATCGGAGATACCGAGTGAAGCGGTAATCTTCTCAAAATATTCCGGATTGGGCTTCTTTCGGTCAAGCGCAAGGGGCATAAGGATGTTCTTTTGTACTGTGAGTGTGGGAATCAGATTGTAAAACTGATACACCAGACCGACTTTTCGGCGTCGGAAAATTGCAGACTGTGTCCGGTTTAATCCGGAAAGGTCTGTTCCGTCCACGATCACTTTCCCGCTTGTGGGCTTATCCACGCTGCCGAGAATATGCAGCAGGGTAGATTTACCGGATCCGGATGCCCCGATGATTGCGACAAAATCACCTCTGTTGATTGTCAGGTCGATCCCGTTCAGTGCCACGACCTGATTACTGCCGGCGCCGTAAACCTTTCGGACGCCTTCACATTTTAAAATTTCCATTTTGTCAACTCCTTTCCTGTTGCAAACAGTATAGCAAAGGAAAATTACAACTCAGTGACAGTAGAAACGAATTTCAAAAAGGGCACCGCCGGCAGGCATGTTTCCGGCCCGTATCGTACCGTTCTGACGTTCAATAATCTCTTTTGACAGTGCTAATCCGATTCCAATCCCGCCTTCATGCGCATTTTGTCCCCGATAAAACCGTTCAAAAAGATACGGTAAGTCCTCACATGTAAATCCTGTCCCTTCGTCCCACATAAGGATTTCAGTGTATAACGGGTTCTGTGTATAGGAACAATGGATATTTCCTCCACGGCTGTGCTCGATACAGTTTTTCATCAGATTCATAAGCGCTTCCATTGTCCATTCCGGATCGATAGTGACCGCCATTTCACCAAGTTCCGGAATGTCAACAGAAGTACCGGATTCAGCAAGCAGTTCCTGCAGATTGTCCGCTGAAAGGACAAGCAGGGTAAAAACATCCGTCTCCGTTTTCTGAAGCGGCAGAGTTCCGGCATCAAGCCGCGATAATATAAGCAGGGATTCTTCTAGGTGAGTGATTCGCAGAAGCTGTTTTTCTATCTTTTCCAGATGCCTGTTGTCGGAATTTTGCTTCATCATCTGTAACGATAAGGAAATGGCAGTAATGGGTGTTTTGATTTGATGTGCAATGTTGGACAGGTTTTGCGCGAAATCCTTTTTGGCCTGCACTGCCGAATCTTTTGTCTGATAGAGATAGGTCACGGTCTTATAGATTTCATCTTCCAGCTTCGCAAAATTATCTTCTCCGGAAGTGGAAAGGATAACGGCTTTTCCCATATTAACCTGTTCCAGATAATCGGCCAGTGCCCGGATACGCAAGGATTCTTTATGGTTTCTATACAGAAAGGTAAGGATAAAAAGCAGGATTCCTGCTAAGAATCCTGCTGACGTAAATAAAATATTCTGTCTGTAATCGGGAGCGGCCAGATCAGATATGCGATAGCCTAAAGAAGATAAAATATCAGTCTCTGCGTTGATGTCAGTTTCCTGACAGGCATATTCCTTAAGCGCGGCGGCGATCATTTGCTTTGTTTCCGGTTCCTGTGCCAGTATTTCCCCGCAGATAGTATTTAACAGGTCAAATTGTACCCGGCTGTAGTGATAAGAGGCAAGCATGGCCGTAAGGGCGGAAGCAATCAGGCTGACGAATAGTACGAATCCAAAGGTTACTAATATATTTTTCCATCCGTTCATATCGTATCCTCCATACGGTATCCCATGCTTCTGATTGTTTTAAGACAGGCCGGCCGATGCAGCTTATCCCGCAGCCTCTTCATCGTGACCGTCAGAGTGTTGTCATTCACATAACTGCCGTGCACGTCCCATACCTGTGCAAGAATCTGTTCTCTTGTAACAGTCTTTCCCTTATTCTGCATCAGATACAAAAGCAGTTGATATTCCGCCGCACTTAAACAGATCTCTTCCGCATGGCAGGAAACACTCTTGCGGTCTAAGTCGATTATGATTCCGCCGCAGGAGAGATAAGGCTTCTCTACGCTGCCTGCCCTGCGCAGAAGCGCCTGAATCCGCGAATACAATACTTCCAATTCAAAAGGTTTTACCACATAATCATCCGCGCCGCTTTGAAAGCCCGAAACGATATCCGGGGAATCTCCCCGGACCGTAAGAAAAATAATCGGCACCTCCTGTCGGTTAAGGCGAATCCATTGACACAAGCTGTCTCCGTGGCCGTCCGGCATATTCCAGTCCAGCAAAATACACATGGGAACATGTGCCTGTAAAGCCTGCTTTGCCTGCAATAACGTATTGCATATCGTTACGCAGAAACCCCGCTGTTCCAAATACTCCTTCACGGTCTGTGCAATGTCAGGATCATCTTCCACATAATATAAATCAATCATAGCCGTTTCCCGCCTCGTGCTTTTATATTGTTTGCCCGTATATATTGTATCATATAAAAGTTACAGTTTCGTGACAGGTTCCGAAAAGCTTGTCATCCATTTCCGGCGTCTGAAAATAATGAGTGACATAAGCAGCCGCACCAGCTCTTCCTGAGAGAGAATAAAATACACCCATACCACCGGGAGGTGAAACAGGAAAGCGGTGATCAGTCCCAGCGGTGCGCCCACGAGCCATGTGCCGATCATGTCAATCACCATGATATAGGTAGTCTTACCGCCGCTTCGGATGATGCCGCCGCCAAGGATCATATTAGCGACTTTAACCGGTGCCAGAACTGCAAAGGCCATCAGCAGCCCGCCGGAGACTGCCCGTACTTCCGGTTCTACCTTGTAGAGCAGTACATAAGGTTCCCGGAGCAGTATGAGCAAAAACGAAAGCACCAGAGAGCCTGCTAATCCATACCATAACAGTTTCCTGGATTCCTGATATGCCTGATCATATTCCCGTGCCCCGAGCCGTTTACCGATCAGGATGCCGGCGGCCTGTGAGACCCCGCTTAATGCGCCGATGAAAAGACCCTGAATAGGACCGGTCATGGACATAGCGGCGAGATCGCCTTTCTCAAGATGCCCGTAAATAAAAGTATTTACGTTCTGCCCCACGCTCCATAGGAATTCATTGATCAGGATAGGAAGCAGCATCAGGAGAAACTGACGGTAGCCGTCCCTGCCCAGCGTCAGGGAGAAATGCAGGCCGCCTCTGCTGCGAACCCGAATACGGTAGAACATGATCAGGATAAGCAGCAGATTGACGAGCTGCGATATTACACTGGCTACAGCTGCGCCGGTCACACCCAGAGCAGGGAAGCCAAAGTGTCCGAAGATCAGTACATAATTCAGCGTCGTATTAACCACGGCGGCGGTGATGCCGGCATAAAGCGGGCAGACCGCCCGATCCATGCAGCGAATCATAACAGCCAGAATCGAGGAGATTCCCATGGGCAGATAAGTCCAAACAATTTGTACAAGATAGTCTGTCCCGACACTGAGCACTGCCGGATCATCTTTGATATAGATGTCAACGATCTGTCCCGGCAGCAATAGACAGAGTACCGTAAACAGTAGTGCCAGCGCTACGGCTGCCAGCAGATTGACATACAGGCTTCGGTCAGCCATGTCCTCGTCTTTCATGCCCAGATATTGGGAGATCATGATTCCCGCAATGGCAGAGACGGCGCCCAGGACGACAGAATAAATAAATGCCGGACGTCCGGCCACTTCCACTGCGGTCACGGCAGTGCTCCCGAGCTGTCCCACCATCAACTGGTCGATCATTGCAAAGGAGGACTGCAGCATGGATTGAAGTCCTACCGGGACTGCGATGCCGATTACGGCGTATAAGAAATTTTTTCTTTTCTTCATTGTTATTATGAGCTCCTTTATCTGATAGAATTAGATTTAAAGGGTTTGCCGATCAGTTTGTTTTTCAATCCTTGTATCTGCCAGAATCATAATGGATATAAAAGTGGATTGCAACGGTTAAATGCGTAACCCGCGGGGTTAAGTGCATAACCTTAGAGATAAAACAGCGGTCTTTTTGATGAGTAACAAGTAAGAAATCTTGTTAATTAGAATATCAAAAGTTGGTTGACACAAAGTTATATAAACTTATATAATAAATTAAAAGTTATATAAAGTTATATAAACTTATATAAGAATTTGTGAGTTATATAAAGTTATAAAAGGAGTAAAGATTAAAATGAATAATCCCTTTACACTGTCATTTGGAAAAAAACCACTACAATATATTTCACGTATTTCTCAGACGAATGAAATTATTGAAAATTTTACGGCACAGGATCCGTCCAACCAAATATATATGATTACAGGGGTAAGAGGTTCCGGAAAAACGGTTATGATGACCGGGATAGCTAATCAATTAAAGATCGATGAAAAATGGGTTGTGGTAGAGCTGAACCCGACCAGAGATCTTCTTCAAAGTCTGGCAGCAAAACTATATAGTCTGCCGGAAATGCATACACATTTTGTACAGGCAAAGCTGGATTTTTCCGTTTTGGGACTTGGGTTATCAGTAGAAAATGCAGCACCTGTTGCGGATATTGAGAGTGCAATAGAATTAATGTTGATTGAACTGCAGAAAAAACAAAAAAAATTATTGATCACAGTGGATGAAATTACAAATTGTGAATATGTCAGAGTATTTGTCAGTTCATTCCAAATTTTTTTGAGGCAGGAATATCCGATTTTTTTATTGATGACAGGATTGTATGACAATATTTATAATCTTCAAAATGAAAACTCACTTACATTTTTATATAGAGCACCTAAAATGATATTGGAACCGCTAAATTATACCGCAGTCAGAAGACAATATATGAACATTTTTGATTTGGATATGGAAAAGGCAGGAGAAATGACCGGACTAACCAAGGGATATCCTTTTGCTTTTCAGGTATTAGGTTATCTTTCATGGGAAAACAAAGGTATAAAAACGATAGAGCAGATTTTGCCGGAGTATGATCAGTATCTCGAAGAATATGTATATGGTAAAATATGGTCTGAGCTTTCTGAATGGGATAGAAAAATATTGATTGAAATGTCTGTAAGCGGGGAAACCAAGGTGAAAAATATCAGAAACAGCATAGGAATGAAATCGGAATTGTTTTCCGTATATAGGGAACGGCTGAAACGAAAGGGTATTTTAAATACCGGTAAGTATGGAGAAGTATCTTTTGCCTTGCCGAGATTTGCGGAGTTCGTGCTGGCAAGAATGATTTGATGAAAAGCTTGGCTATAAACTCCTGCAACTGTCAGTTGACAAATTTCCAAGCGCTCTATATAGTCATTTGCGCAATTTTTTTCTATGATTATGGCAGATGGAAGAAAGGAGCATTCATATGACACTTGGAGAAAAAATATACAGACTCAGAACCGAACGCGGAATGTCTCAGGAGGCTTTCGGAGACATGCTGGGGGTATCCAGACAATCCGTATCAAAATGGGAGACAGACCAGTCGCAGCCGGAGCTGGATAAGATCATAGCGATCAGCGAAATGTTTGCGGTCAGCACAGACTATCTGCTCAAAGAGAAGCAACCGGAAGAAAGTGCGGCAAACAGTTATTATGAGGGAGAGAGCGGAAATGTGCAGACTCCGCTCATTATTGTACAGAAGCCGTCTTTTCATTATGAATATAAGAGTAAGAGGACACTCATGGGCCTGCCTCTTGTGCATGTCAATATCGGTTTAAAACCGGTGCGTGCAAAAGGGGTTATCGCCATTGGCAATGCAGCGCAGGGCATCATCGCAATCGGAATCGCGGGGGTGGGAGTAATTACCTTGGCACCGGTAGGGGTAGGGCTTCTTCTGGCAATCGGCTGTGTTGTGGTAGGAGGCGTGGCGCTGGGGTCTCTCGCGGTTGGTGTAATTGCAATGGGCGCGGTATGCTGCGGTATTTTTACCATGGGTGCAGTTACGATAGGACAATTCAGTTATGGTGCGTTTGCTTTGGGAAGCCAGATCGCTGTTGGAGATGTAGCGCACGGTAACATTGCGCTGGGATTCAGCGAGGCGACAGGCAATATATATGAAGAAGTAAGAGCAGCGGATGGCAGTTTTGATTATCAGGCGGTGATTGCGGCGATCGATGCCAATGTGCCCGGATATTGGCACATTTTTACGAACTGGATGAAAGCGATTATACGGATGATGGTTACGTCCGGACGGATCATGCCGTAAGGCATCCGAAGATTCATAACATAATAGGCAGCGCTGTAAGCATGCAGCGCGGTTGAAAAATGACGGCGGAAATAGTAAGATAAGAGCGAAATAGTTGCAGAAGGAGTGATAACTATGTCTCTTGGATTTCGATTATCTGTCGTCATTTTTGTTTATATACTCATGGGGCTGGGGATGTTCTGGTTGAGTGTGGGTATCGTGGGAAAGAAAGTAAGAGTTAAGCCTTTCCTGATCTATGCGGTCTGTTTTGGTGCGGCATATCTTCTGAGCATGTTGGCATCATTCTGGCTGTTTGGTGAGGAAACAGTTTTTAACGGGTGGTACAATGTGGTACATTCACTGATATGCTATACGATCGAGGCGGCAGCGCTGGGAGTGGTGATTCGGCAATGCTATGGCATACCTTATGTGCAGGGACTGACGGCATCCATGCTCAGCCATTTTATTATCTATACGGCAGATGAGGTGGTGGGAGAGGCGGCGGCTACGTACAGTCCCCTGTTTGACAGAATGTATATCTATACATTTGTGACCATTATCATTCCGAAGCTATGGGCTTTTTTTATTGCTTTTCTGGCGGCGTATGTTTTACGAAGGAGCGGATTCTACCGCTATTTTGCGGCCCTGTTCTCCGGAGGATTGAAAACTCTGCTGATTGTGTCTGCCGGTTATCTTTTGATGTTTGTATGGACGGCCATTGATTATTTCTATCCGAATGCCGAACCGAATGCACTGTATGCAGTTTTCTTTTTCTCCTTGATAACGGTAGTCTTATTGTGGGTGCAGTTTATGGCGATGTACACCGCAGGACAGGAGAAGATACATGTGCAGGAAGAGACCATTGCCCAACAGCAGGCGCATATGGAATTGTTAGAGGAGCTGCAGCAGGAGATCCGCGCTTTCCGGCACGATGTGACGAATCTTTTCTCAGGACTGACATTGCAGGCACAGGAAGGTGATCTGGACGGTATACAGGAATTCATGAGAAAGACGAGCAGCTATTTTGATGAAAAGCTGGGTAATGAGATTAAGCAGATGGATTGTCTGAATAATATACGGATTTATCCGATTCGCAGTCTGCTTACCACAAAGCTGGCGGCGATGCGCCAGAGGCATATGCAGGGAGTATTGGAGGTACTCTATCCGGTACGGGAGAGCCAGATGATGGAGACGGCGGATATGTTGCGCGGATTGGGCATTTTGATTGACAACGCCATGGAAGCTGTTCCGGAAAAGGATGGACAGATCCGTCTTGTCATGCTGCAGGAAGAGAGAGAACTTTATATAGCGGTTGCGAATAATTATGAAGCAGAGCCTGACCTGAATGCATTGTCCGAGAAAGGGTATACCACGAAGGGAAGCGGTCACGGCACAGGGCTGTCCAGTTATCGTAAGATCTTATCCCGCTATCCCGGTTTTGTTGCAAGGACATACTTAAAAGATGGGTTTTTTGTACAGGAACTGCGGATGCCGATGCGTACGGCATGAGAAGAAGGATCAAAAGAATAGGTTGTGGTGCATAATAATTAGGAGCGGAGAGAAAATTATGATCCCTGTATATATATGTGATGATGAGCAGGCTATCAGTGAACGTCTTAAGAAAATCATATCTGACCAGATCATGATTCTGGATGGCGACATGGGACCGGTGCGTGTGGCGGATACCCCGGTAGGACTGCTTAAGTTGCAGAAGCAGGATACGGTACCGGCAATCTATTTTCTGGATATCGATTTTCCGGGACAGATGAGCGGCCTTGCGCTGGCACAGGAGCTGAGACGATATGATCCCAGAGGGTTCATTGTGTTTATCACGGCGCATGGTGACTTGGCTTTCGAGACATTCCGGTTGCGGTTGGAGGCTTTGGATTATATCGTAAAAGGCGATTACAACGCAATGTCCGTGCGGGTGCGGGACTGTCTTGTCAGCATTCAGGAGCGTCTGCGTGACGAACCTTCCGGGCAGGGCAGGTACTGCACGTTAAAATTATTTGATACGGTGCGGCATATTCCGGTGGAGGATATCTTATA
>CAMWXF010000012.1 GCA_947178115.1 uncultured Lachnospiraceae bacterium | reverse complement strand
TTTCTCCGTAAGTCGTATTAGCAGGACCGCCGAACAGTGCGGAGAGAGAAGTAGCAAGACCGTCGCCGATCAGCGTGCGGTGCAGACCCGGATCTTCCAGATAATTCTCGCCTACTGTGGCGGATATGGCGGAGATATCACCGATATGTTCCATCATGGTTGCCAGTGCGATGGGCGCCATGACGAGGATTGCTGTCAGATCAAATTTACACAGCAGGAAGGGCGGAAGCCCTACAAATGAGGAAGCGGATACACCGGAGAAGTCCAGGATAGCGCTGCCATCTGCATTGGTAAGGCCGATCGCGTTCATGATCAGTGCTACTGCGTAAGAGATCACAACACCGAGTAAGATCGGAATAATTTTCCACATTCCTTTGCCCCATATGTTAAAGATAATGATTACCGCCAGCGCAATAATCGCAAGGAACCAGTTGGAGGATGCGTTGTTTACGGCGGAGGGTGCAAGACTTAAGCCGATACAGATAATAATGGGACCGGTAACTACGGGCGGCAGGAAGCGCATAACCCTTTTTACTCCCACAACTTTGATTACCAGCGCCAGAATCAGATACAGCAGACCGGCAATCACGATACCGCCGCATGCATAGGGCAGCTTCTCGCCGTAAGTCATGTCGGCGAAGATACCGGTATTCAGTTCCGCAACTGTGGCGAATCCGCCCAGAAAGGCGAAGGAAGAGCCCAGGAAAGCGGGAACCTTCAATTTAGAACAGACATGGAAAAAGAGGGTACCGATACCGGCAAAGAATAAAGTCACCTGAATCGATAAGCCCTCTCCGTTAAAATAACTGTTGACTAAGATCGGTACTAAGATCGTCGCACCGAACATTGCGAACATGTGCTGCAGACCGAGCAGCAACATCTTTGGGATACCCAGCGTACGGGCATCGCGAATCGCTTCAAAACTTTTGCTCATAATAAATCTCCTTCCTCATTTGACATTTAGACCTAAAGAGATTATATAGAGTCGAACATTGTTTGGCAAGAGCGTTATGGAAAGAATGCTGAAAAGTTATTGACTAAAACGGCGGAAGTCAGTAGTATTTATAGATAAGGATTATTTTTCTGGGAATCAGAAAAAACGGAAAAGAGGACGAAAGATGGAAAAAATAGAAAAGATGGAAAATGTGTTTGTCATGAATCATCCGCTGATCCAGCACAAAATCTCTCAGATCAGGGATATCAATACGGGCACTAATGAATTTCGGAAATGTATCGAGGAGATTGCCATGCTGATGGGCTATGAGGCGCTTAGCGATCTGCCGCTTGAAAATGTGGAAGTGCAGACGCCGATTGAGACCTGTATGACGCCAAGAATCGCAGGAAAGAAGATGGCAGTCGTGCCGATCCTGCGTGCGGGACTTGGCATGGTGGGTGGAATCCTTGCATTGGTACCCAGCGCCAAAGTGGGACATATCGGTCTTTACAGGGATCCTGAAACTCATGAACCCCATGAGTATTACTGTAAACTGCCGGAACCGATTGACCAGAGGACGATCGTCGTAGTAGATCCCATGCTTGCCACAGGTGGTTCGGGCTCCGAGGCTGTCAGCTTTATCAAACAGCACGGCGGCAAAAATATTAAATTTATGTGCATTATTGCCGCGCCGGAAGGGATAGAGCGTCTGCACGGGGATCATCCGGATATTCAGATTTATATCGGTCATATAGACCGCTGTCTGAATGAGCATGCTTATATCTGTCCGGGTCTGGGAGATGCGGGAGACAGAATCTTCGGCACGAAATAACTGTTCATAAGCGGACAGGCCATATTTTTGTGAAAAAGTGCTTCTGGGGGAAAAGAAATTTGAAGAATGCAAATAAAATAGCGGTCTTATGCTTTGTACTGCTGTGCGGATTTCTTTTGACAGCATGCGGCAAAGACGAGACGCTGACCGCATATCAGGAAGATATGAATACTTTTTTTGAACATATCGCTTCATACAATGACGGAATGAATGCGATCAATGCTGATGACGCGGATGCGACGGAACAACTGTTGTCCTATCTGGATCAGCTTCAGGCGGAGATTACCTGGATGGCGGAACTTACCGTGCCGGAGCGGTTTTCGGCGGTAGACAGTCTGGCGGATGAGGCGGATGAAAATATGCAGCAGGCGGTTGCTCTTTATCACCGGGCTTATGAATCGGAGACTTTCGATGAAGGGGTTGCACAGGCTGCCAGAGAATACTACGATCGGGCTAATATCCGTATCCAGTACATTATTATGATTCTGCACGGTGAGATTCCGGAGGGTGAGGGAATTACATACACGGAAGAGAACGGCATTCTGGGCGGTGGTTATCTGAATCGGGATGAGGACGATGAAGAGACGCAGGAAACAGGTAATTCCGATGCGGATGATTCCGGAGAAGAAGATAACTTTGATACTGATGATACGGTATTTTATGAAGAGCCGGCACAAGATGATACACAGGAGAGCATGGAATAAGATGAATAAACAGGAATTTCGTGCATTTATGAAAGAAAATCCGATTATTCTGGACGGTGCAACCGGATCAAATCTGCAAAAGCAGGGAATGCCTGCCGGTGTGTGTCCGGAAGAATGGATTCTGCAGCACAGGGAGATCATGATCGCGCTCCAGAGAGAGTTTGTCGATGCGGGAAGCAATATCGTCTATGCGCCTACTTTTACTGCAAATCGGATCAAATTAAAAGAGTACGGGCTGGAGTCGCAGGTACGTCAAATGAATCTGGATCTGGTGGCGCTTTCCAAGGAAGCGGTCGGGGACAGAGCATATGTGGCGGGAGACCTGACCATGACCGGGGAACAGCTTGCACCCTTGGGGCGGCTTGACTTCGAGGAATTGATAGATATCTATAAGGAACAGATCAACTGTCTGGTGGAAGCGGGGGCGGATCTCCTTGTCGTAGAGACGATGATGAGCCTTCAGGAGACGAGGGCGGCATTGATTGCAGCGAAGGAAGTCTGCGATCTGCCGGTAATGGCCACCATGACATTTGAATCGGACGGGCGGACGCTGTACGGAACAGATGCAATAACTGCAGCGGTCGTGTTGGAGAGTCTGGGTGCTGACGCGGTAGGCACTAACTGTTCTACCGGCCCAGACAAGATGGTAGATGTTGTCCGCAGTATGGCGGCGGTAACAACGATTCCGATCATAGCAAAGCCGAATGCCGGGCTTCCTTCTCTGGATGACAAGGGTAATACAGTCTATGATATGGAAGCGGAGGAGTTTGGAATATGTATGAAAGCGCTGGTAGAAGCGGGAGCCGCAATCATAGGCGGATGCTGCGGAACCACCCCGGAACATATACGGTTGTTGCGGCAGCATGCAGGCGATATGCAGATCGTACACAGGAAACCGTCGGATATGCGTTTCCTTACCAGTGAGCGGCAGACTGTTTCTTTCGGGCTTTCGGATAACTTTATTATAGTCGGAGAACGGATCAACCCCACGGGCAAGAAGAAGCTGCAGGAACAGCTGCGCGCGGGGAATATGGATATGGTAGTCGATTTCGCCGAGGAACAGGAGGCGTGTGGCGCAGGAATACTGGATATCAATATGGGCATGAGCGGTGTGAATGAGAAAGAGTTGATGCTCAAAGCAATTGAGACGGTCAGTGGAATCACAAGTCTGCCGTTATCTCTCGATTCCAGTCATGTGGATGTGTTGGAGGCAGCGCTGCGCAGATATCCGGGTCGGGCATTAATCAATTCGATTTCTTATGAGAAGGCGAAGTTAGATGCCTTGTTGCCGATTGCAAAGAAATACGGCGCAATGTTTGTTTTACTTCCACTGTCGGATGAAGGACTGCCGAAGAATCTGGATGAGAAGATCGATATTATAGAGAAGATTCAGACGCGTGCCTTTGAACTGGGTATGCGTCAGGAAGATATTGTGGTGGACGGCTTAGTCGCTACCGTGGGCGCAAATAAGAATGCAGCTGTTGAGACGCTTCAAACGATACGATACTGCAAGCAGAACGGTCTGGCAACAATATGCGGACTGTCCAATATTTCATTCGGACTGCCGGAACGAAGTTTCGTCAATGCTGCATTCCTGACCATGGCGATTCAGGCCGGTCTGACGATGGCTATCGCCAATCCGTCTCAGGATCTGTTGGTAAGCTGTGCATTTGCTTCCGATTTACTCTTAAATAAAGAGGGCGCTGATCTTAGGTATATTCAGTTGATGGAAGCTGTGAGGGCCAAGCGGGAAGCGATGGGAGAGACTGCCACCGTAAACACCGGAATCCGCATGCAGATGGCAGCACAGGGTGCGGTGCAGGCAGGCGGCAGCGTCAAGGATAAACTGTATGCCGATGTGCTCAAAGGAAACGGTGCTTCCATTGTGGAGGATACGAAGAAAGCGTTATCCGAAGGACACGAAGCCAAAGAGCTTTTGGACGACATACTGCTTAAGGCAATTAATGAAGTAGGAGAGCTTTTTGATAAGGGAAAATATTTTCTGCCGCAGCTGATTGCAAGTGCGGAGGCAATGAAGTCCTCTATAGAATATTTAGAACCTTTGCTGTCCACCGGAAGTTCTGAGGAAGAGATGCCTACAGTGGTGATTGCCACAGTTGAGGGCGATATACATGACATCGGCAAAAATCTGGTGGCGTTAATGCTAAAAAATTATGGATTCAGGGTGATCGATCTGGGTAAAGATGTGCCGAAGGAGAAGATTATTGAAGCGGCAAAGGAACATCACGCACAGGTCATCGCTTTGTCAGCGCTCATGACTACCACCATGCAGCAGATGAAGCATGTAATTGATTATGCGAAAGACAATAAGACGGATGCCAAGATTATAGTCGGCGGCGCCGTGATTACGCAGGAGTACGCGGATGAGATCGGAGCTGACGGTTATTCCAAGGATGCGGCGGAGGCGGTAAAACTGACGAAGCGGATTCTGAATATGAATGATTAAGGGAGATTAGAGTATGTTAGGTGCAGATGCAATGGTAAAATGCCTGGAAGAAGAGGGTGTAAAGTATGTATTCGGTTATCCGGGGGTTGCAATATGCCCCTTCTATAACAGTATACTGGATTCCAAGATTGATACGATCCTGATCCGTACAGAGCAGAATGCGGCGCATGCGGCAAGCGGTCTGGCCCGGGTGACAGGACAGGTGGGTGTCTGTGCCGTAACTTCGGGGCCCGGAGCAACTAATGTGATCACCGGTATCGCGACGGCTTTTGCGGACAGCATACCGCTTGTGTGCATTACGGGACAGGTTAACAGTGAACTGCTGGGTTCTGATGTGTTTCAGGAAGCAGATATCACCGGTGCGGTGGAATCCTTTGTGAAATACAGTTATCTGGTGCGGGATGCTGACGAGATTCCAAGAATTTTTAAGGAAGCTTTCTATATTGCCAATTCGGGGAGAAAAGGTCCCGTTTTGATTGATGTGCCTATTGATGTCCAGAATGCGGTAGTCAACAAATTCAAATATCCGGAAGAAGTCAATATGCGTACCTATAAGCCTACGGTCAAAGGCCATGCGGTGCAGATTAAGAAGGTGGTAAAAGAACTTTCCAGAGCAAAGCGTCCCATCATCTGCGCTGGCGGCGGCGTGCTCTTAAGCGATGCAGAAAAGGAACTTCGCGAATTTGCACAAAAACACAGAGTACCGGTGGTTTCCACCATGATGGGAATCGGTGTCATGCCTACGAAGCACCCGATGTATTACGGTATGGTGGGCAACAACGGTCACCCTTACGCAAACCGTGCCATGAATGAATCGGATCTGCTTATTATGGTGGGTGCGAGAGTGGCGGATCGTGCTGTGAGTCAGCCCGATCTGATTACGGAGAATAAGATTCTGGTGCACATTGATGTAGATCCGGCGGAAATCGGTAAGAATGTGGGACCGACGATCCCGTTGGTAGGAGATGCGAAACATATTATTGCGGATTTCCTGGAGGAAGATTTTACTTGTGAACATGAAGAATGGATTCGTGTGCTAAGCGGATATCGGGATACCATGGGACGCGTCAGGAAACCCAATCCGGAGTATGTGGACCCGGCAGAATTTATCCGTATGTTGTCAGAGGCAATGGAAGACGATGCGGTCTATGTGGCGGATGTGGGGCAGAATCAGATCTGGTCCTGCAATAATCATGTTGTCAAGGACGGAAGATTCCTGACCACAGGCGGTATGGGAACCATGGGATATTCCATTCCCGCGGCGATGGGTGCGAAGCTGGCCGATCGGGGAAAACAGGTGGTGGCCGTGTGCGGCGACGGTTCTTTCCAGATGTCTATGATGGAGCTTGCCACCATGCGCCAGTTTGATGTGCCTGTGAAGATTATCGTGCTTAAGAATAACTATCTGGGTATGGTACGTGAATATCAGCATTATACATACAAAGATAATTATTCTGTGGTGGATCTTTCCGGCAGTCCCGATTTAGAGAAGCTGTCATCGGCATATGACATGAAATTTATGCGCCTTCATACTATGGAACGGGCGCAGGAGACGATCAGGGAATTTCTGGCAAAGGATGAATCCGTGTTGCTTGAATGTCTGATTGATCCCATGGATCTTGTGAAATAGATGGATGAAAGGATAAACGGAATGAAGAAAATATATTCGGTTTTAGTGGAAAACAGATCCGGTGTACTGTGTAAGGTGGCGGGACTTTTTTCCCGAAGATGTTTCAATATTGACAGTCTTGCGGTGGGAGAAACAGATGATCCGACAACATCATGCATGACGATTGTCAGCAGCGGAGACCAGCGTACTATAGAGCAGATTGAAAAGCAGCTTAATAAGAAGCTGGATGTCATTAAGGTTAAAACATTTGATGAAACGGCCAGTGTCAGCAGAGAACTTATGTTGATGAAGGTTAAGTATAACAAGGGAAACAGGCGTGATATCATGGAGACCTGCGAGATCATGAAGGCACAGATCGTGGATATGTCCAAGAAGACAATGATCATACAGATATGCGATGTTCCGGAGAGAATTCAGCTATTTATCGGCATGATGCAGTCCATAAGTATTGTGGAAGTAGCAAGAACAGGGACTTTAGCGCTTCAGAAGTGTCTCGAGACGGATGTGCCGTAACCGGGGCGCGACATGACTTATAAATGCGAACTAAGGCAGACAGCATGTTGACTTTTGAACCCTAAATTGATACAATGATTGACGGTGTATGACAGATGACGGACATGCACGGAAAGGTTTATGTTATGCAGAAGAAGGTATTGCAGTTATTAGTAGATAACACATCGGGCGTATTGAGCCGCATTTCCGGTCTTTTTTCCAGACGAGGCTACAATATAGACAGTATCACAGCGGGTGTAACGGCTGATCCGCGGTTTACCCGTATCACGATCGTGACTTCCGGAGACGATGAGATCCTGGACCAGATCGAAAAACAGGTGGCAAAACTGATTGATGTCAGGGATATTAAAGAGCTTAGGCCTGAGGAAAGTGTATACAGGGAGCTTGCGCTGATTAAGGTCAAGACATCAGCGGCACAGAGACAGGGTGTAATTGCCGTAGCGGATATATTCCGTGCCAATATTATTGATGTATCACCGGAGAGCCTGGTGATTGAGCTTACCGGTGATCAGGATAAGATCGCTGCTTTTATCAGCCTGTTGGATGGCTACGAGATCTTAGAGCTTGCCAGAACAGGTATTGCAGGCTTAGGGCGTGGTATTGAGAACGTGACATATCTGTAGACACGAATATGGTAATGAATGGGGAACATCCCTTGAAATTATACAGAAATATATATGACCACATTAAACTAATCAACAAACGGAGGAGTAGGAAAATGGCAAAGATTTTTTATCAGGAAGACTGTAACTTATCCCTGCTGGAGGGCAAGACGATCGCGGTGATCGGCTACGGCAGTCAGGGACATGCACATGCGTTGAATGCGAAAGAGTCCGGCTGTCACGTGATTATCGGTCTTTATGAAGGCTCTAAATCATGGGCAAAGGCTGAGGCACAGGGATTTGAGGTATATACGGCGGCAGAGGCTGCTAAGAAGGCTGATATCATCATGATTCTGATCAATGATGAGTTACAGGCTGCTATGTACAAGAAAGATATTGAGCCCAACTTAGAGGCAGGCAATATGCTGATGTTTGCACATGGTTTTAATATTCACTTCGGCTGTATCGTACCGCCTAAGGATGTGGATGTAACGATGATCGCACCGAAAGGACCGGGACATACGGTAAGAAGCGAGTATCAGGCAGGTAAAGGTGTTCCTTGTCTGGTAGCTGTTCATCAGGATGCTACAGGTAAGGCACAGGATATGGCACTGGCTTATGCGCTTGCGATCGGCGGTGCAAGAGCAGGCGTTCTGGAGACAACGTTCAGAACAGAGACAGAGACAGACCTTTTCGGTGAGCAGGCTGTACTCTGCGGCGGTGTGTGTGCACTTATGCAGGCAGGCTTCGAGACACTGGTTGAGGCAGGATATGATCCGAGAAACGCATATTTCGAGTGTATCCATGAGATGAAACTGATCGTAGATCTGATTTACCAGTCCGGTTTTGCAGGTATGAGATATTCTATCTCCAATACGGCTGAGTACGGCGATTATATTACCGGACCGAAGATCATCACGGAAGAGACGAAGAAGACTATGAAGAAGATCCTGTCCGATATTCAGGACGGTACATTTGCCAAGGACTTCCTGCTTGATATGTCTTCCGCAGGCGGTCAGGTACACTTCAAGGCAATGAGAAAGCTGGCTTCCGAGCATCCTTCCGAGGTAGTAGGTGAGGACATCAGAAAGCTGTACAGCTGGAATGGCGAAGATAAACTGATTAACAACTAATGTGGGGTTAACCATGCAATCCAAAACCAATGTGGATCTGATGCTGGCTGAGAGTTTTAAAAACTTAGCGCTCAAGATGCCGATCGAGAAAATTACGATTCGGGAAATTACGGAAGGTGCGGGTGTTATCCGACCGACGTTCTATAATCATTTTAGGGATAAGTATGAGCTTCTGGAATGGATGATCCATACGGAGATCCTTGATCCGGTCATTCCGCTTATGCAGACAGGCTGCATTAGTGAGAGCCTGATTATGATCTTCGAGAATCTTAAGAAGGACAAAAGGTTCTATAAGAAGGTTGTCAGACTGGAAGGACAGGATTCATGTGAGGGTATTGTCAAAAAGTTCATTAAAGAAATTCTGTATATTTTTATTGATGAACAGGTCGGCGAGCGGAAGGCATCCGCAAGAGGGCTGACAACGGATTGGGTTGCGGAATATTATGCACAGTGCATGGCATTTGTGGTGATTCAGTGGATAAAAATGGACATGAGTCTGGAGCCTGAGCAGATGGCAGATCTTTTTGAGTATATTACGACTCATTCCATGGATGATGTAATAGCAGAAATGAATTGATCTACTGGGCTTGTCCGGTTTTTCCAGGCAAGCCCTATTTTTCTGGACGGAATATCTATCGGCAGAGGCAGACGGATCAGGCTGTGCTCTGTCAATTCTTTCACAACAAAATTTTCTATGACACAGGCAATACCCATATCGATCTTCGCAAATTCGATCAGGAGATCCATAGTGGAGGTTTCAAGAATCTGCGATAGTTGTATTTGTGATCGTTGGAGGCAGGAATCAATATAACTTCTTGAGATATTTTCACGGTTCAGCATCAGAAATGTCGCATCCTGCCATATACGTGAGCGGGCAGGAATATCGGTAAAGGTGTACAGAGCCGAATCGGATACGCCCAGCCGTACGCACAGATTATCCAGATAACGACTGGTGGTCACAAAGCTATCCTGTATTTCCATGACGGGAAGAAATGACAGATCATGCAGCCCGGCGGATTCACCGATCAGACCGATATCCAGAGTACCGTCTGATAGCCCCCGGATCGTCTCCGTGGTGGATTGACAGGCAATAGACACTTTCACATGAGGATTGTCCAGAATATACTGTTGCAAATGCGGCAGAAGCACATATTTACAGAGAGTGGCACTGACACCGATGGTGATCTGTCCGATTCCCAGTTCCTGAATTTTATGTAATTCTTCCTCGGCATGGGAAATTGCCGAAAAAGCGTGGTGCAGCTGCTCCAACAGGACAGTTCCTTCGGGTGTCAGCTTAACGCCTCTGGAATTGCGGTAGAACAGGGTGACATTTAAGTTGTCTTCCAGTTTAGCAATGGCTTTACTGACGGCCGGCTGGCTGATATACAGTTGTTTGGCGGCGAGGGAGATATTTCCGGCCAAGGCAGTCTGATAGAAGATATGATATAAATTCAGGTTGGTTGTGAAATTGTTGTTCATGCAGATGGCCCTTTCCAAAATTCATTTTGATCGTAAATTTATGCTGTGGTCCATATTTGTGCATAATTTGTTGAAATAAAATTACTCGTTCATGCACGAGTTTGCGAAGCGTAAGCAAGCAAAGCTCGTAAAGTTAATTTCGAAGGAATTTATTTTATAGTTATATATTATATTATAATTTATAGGAATAGTAAATATGAATAATATGTATTAGAAGAATATTAGAGAATGTTATATACTGGACATATGAATTCGGATGTCAAAAGAGATATTCATATCCGTCAGGCAAATCATATGCTGAAACAGGCATTGTGATGAAGCGGGATAACCATATGAAGACATAGGAAGGGAAATAAAGGAGGAGAAGAATATGGGAATGACAATGACGCAGAAAATTCTGGCAGCGCATGCAGGACTTGATCATGTGGAAGCCGGACAGCTGATTGAAGCGGATCTGGATCTGGTGTTAGGAAACGATATTACCAGTCCCGTGGCCATCAAAGAGATGGAGAAAATGAATGTAGACGGTGTGTTCCATAAGGATAAGATCGCGCTGGTTCCGGATCATTTCGTGCCGAACAAGGATATTAAGTCGGCGGAACATTGTAAATGTGTGCGTGAGTTTGCCCGCCGCAACGAGATCACCAATTATTTTGAAGTAGGAGAGATGGGCATTGAACATGCGCTGCTTCCGGAGAAAGGACTTACGGTAGCCGGCGATGTGATCATAGGTGCAGATTCCCATACCTGCACTTACGGCGCACTGGGCGCTTTTTCCACGGGTGTGGGGAGTACGGATATGGCGGCAGGAATGGCAACGGGTAAGGCATGGTTCAAAGTTCCGTCCGCAATCAAATTTAATCTGACAGGTAAACCGTCCGAATGGGTCAGCGGTAAAGATGTTATCCTACATATCATCGGTATGATCGGTGTAGACGGCGCATTGTATAAGTCTATGGAATTCGTGGGCGACGGTATACAGAATCTTTCTATGGATGACCGGTTTACCATTGCCAATATGGCGATTGAGGCTGGCGGTAAGAACGGTATTTTCCCAGTGGATGATTTGGCAGTTGCATATATGAAAGAACACTCCGCAAGAGAATACAAAGTCTACGAAGCAGACGAAGATGCAGTATATGACGAGGAATATACGATTGATCTTAGCAGCTTAAAGCCTACGGTTGCTTTCCCGCATCTGCCGGAGAATACGAAAACAATCGATGAGATTAAAGAAGATATTAAGATCGATCAGGTAGTGATCGGGTCCTGTACCAATGGCAGATTGGATGATCTGAGAATTGCCGCAAAGGTATTACAGGGCAGGCATGTGGCAGAGGGGATGCGCTGTATCGTGATCCCTGCGACACAGGCGATTTATCTACAGGCTATGGAGGAGGGACTGCTCAAGACCTTTATCCAGGCCGGAGCTATTGTCAGCACGCCCACCTGCGGTCCCTGTCTGGGAGGCTATATGGGCATTTTGGCAGAGGGAGAACGTTGTGTATCAACCACGAACCGTAACTTTGTAGGACGTATGGGGCACGTCAACTCGGAAATTTATCTGGCAAGTCCTGCGGTAGCGGCAGCAAGCGCGGTGACAGGGAAGATATCCTGTCCGTGTCAGTTAGCGTAAAACGATATTAAATCATAACAATAGAAGCAGATGCTTCAGATCGGAGGAGACATGCAATCAGCAAAAGGAACTGTTTTTAAATATGGAGATAATGTGGATACGGATGTGATCATCCCTGCGCGTTACCTGAATTCATCTGATCCGGCAGAATTGGCAACACACTGCATGGAGGATATTGACAAAGAATTTGTGAACAGGGTGAACAAAGGGGATATTATTGTGGCAACTAAGAATTTCGGCTGCGGTTCATCCAGAGAACATGCGCCTATTGCCATTAAGGCGGCGGGAGTGAGCTGTGTGATCGCGGAGACGTTTGCCAGAATTTTCTATCGAAATGCTATCAATATCGGACTTCCGATCATAGAATGTCCGGAGGCGGCAAGAGAGATCGAGGCCGGAGATGTGGTGGAAGTCAACTTTGATACCGGTGTCATCACGGATGTGACGAAGAATACTACTTACAAGGGGCAGGCATTCCCTGAATTCATGCAGAAGATCATTGCGGCGGAAGGGCTTGTGAATTATATCAATCAGAAGTAATAGTGGATATTATTAGATAGTAGTTTATTTAAACAGGCCGCATATCGTGCTGCCTGAACAGTAGCAGATAGTCAGAGAGTTTTTTGGTGAGATCCTTATCGTATGGATTTTTAGTTTCTAATCTGTTATAATACTAATTATGGTTAACAGAGTAAACGGAAACGATTATTATGATTATTCACAACTGAAAATGCCGGATGCGGCTGATAAGACTGATAACGGTGAGAAGTTCAGCCTGAATTATCAGCACACGCAGGACGAGACGACTGAGAAGGATAAGAAAGAGAAGGCGGGAGAAACCGAAAAGCTTAATAACGGTTCCCGCACTGTCCTGCAGGGCGGCGTCCGGCTGGAATTATCCCATAATAGTGCTCAGACTGTCTCTGACCGGACGCGCGAGAAGACAGAGAGATTGCAGGATACCGGACAGAATCTGATCGGCATGGTTCAGTCATGGCTGCATGCACTGGTACAGGCGGTCAAGGATATTGCTAATAAGATCTGGAATGATCCGATACCACAGGACGAAATGTCGGTGGTGCAGATTGAGGCGGAAGATAAGACAGAGCCGGGGACACAAGCGCCGGAACGGCTGACTGAGGAATATCTTGCACTGCATCCGGAACCTTTGCGCGATGCGCAGGAGAGTGGGAGTTCTTCGCTGCGGCGGGGAGAGAATCGGGATAAAGAGATTCAGAAATATCTGCGTTCCGGCAATTTGGAGCAAGTGATCAATCTGGTGAC
>CAMWXF010000011.1 GCA_947178115.1 uncultured Lachnospiraceae bacterium | reverse complement strand
GTTTACATACCTGCATTTATCACGCATTCACTCCATCTTCTGATACCGGGTGAAGATCTTGTCCTCGCCACACACATGCTTCGTGCCGTCCGAATCGGTGATGATGTAATCCCCTTCATTTAAGAACGTGCGTCCCCTTCTGTGCATGATGTAAGGACACATGATCATACCGCTGTCCTTGGTCACTTTTACGAGCGTATCTGCAACGATCCACTCCTTCGTCACCACGTCAGCCCAAAGTTCAAATCCGTCTTCCATCCCCTTGCCGACTTCATACTTCTCAACATCCGATTCCAATGCGATACGTCTACATTTCATAATTGCCTCCATTCCGAAACATTTGATGTTTCTCCCCTTTTCATCCCATAGATCAATCTTCCAGCGCAGCTCTGATCGCTGTCATCAGTTCTTCATAAGTTTCATAAGCCGGTATCTGCGGATTATCCTTCTTGATCTGTTCCGTACTCTTGAAAAGAAATCCTGCCTTACTCGCCTTGATCATCCCCATATCATTGTGACTGTCACCGCTGGCAATCGTCTCATATCCGATGGACTGGAGAGCTTTCACCGTGGACAGCTTGGAATTCTCGATACGCATCTTAAATCCCGTGATCTCGCCGTCTTTTGCCACCTCCAATGAATTACAGAAGATTGTCGGATATCCAAGCTTCTTCATTAACGGTCCCGCAAACTGCGTAAATGTATCACTGATAATGATGACCTGTGTAATACTTCTGAGCTCGTCCAGAAATTCTTTCGCTCCCGGAATGGGATCGATGGTCGCTATGGTCTCCTGAATCTCTTTCAGTCCCAGACCGTGTTCTTTTAGAATGCCAAGCCGCCAGTTCATCAATTTATCGTAATCCGGCTCATCTCTGGTAGTCCTTTTCAGCTCCGGAATACCGCTTGCCTCGGCAAAGGCAATCCAGATCTCCGGCACAAGTACCCCTTCCAGATCCAGACATACAATATTCATACTCATCCCTCACACCTCCGTTTTATATAACAATTTATTATTTCCATAAGCAAACTACCCGAATGACATCTGCTCTCCCGCCGCCAGACAGTATACCTTCCCGCCTGTCAGGATCCAGACCGGCAGAGCGGACGCGTTATACAGAATATGCCCGTCCACAGACATGATCAGCCCTCTCACAGCCGTTACATAATCATAGATTTCTATATTAGTGGCGTACCAGACATCTTTTCTGCCCTGCAGCTTCTCACAGATTCCGTGTATGTGTTCCCATTTGCCGTCGCGCTCGAACTCATAACTGTGTCCCCAGATATACAATAGCGCCATCCCCCGAAACGGCGGCGGATTTAAGAAATCCGAAAGCAGTGCGTCAGTCACCTGATCGTGGTGGCAGGTCGGATTCCATCGCATAAAATCAGTAGGTAGCGCAAAATCCATCGTACTGTTCACCGTGCGGCTGTACACGATCCCCAGCTTTAGCGCCGTTTCTATCAGATTGTCGCTATACACTCCGAAAGGATACGAAAGCCCTCTGACGATCCTGCCGCTATATTGTTCCAGCTCACGCCTGTCCTCATACAACTCCGCAACGGTCTGTGCCTGAGACATTTGATTAAAAAAGGGATGCGTTACCCCGTGACAGGCAACCTCATGGTTTACATAAAGTTGTTTTATCTCCGAGCGGGTAACAAAGCCTGCCCGATCCAGCGTACTGCTGTTGAGATGAAAAGTTGCTTTCATATCATGCTGATCAAATATGCTGACCAACCGCCTGTCATAGACCTGCGCATCGTCATAACTAAACGTTAACGCCTTATCTTTTCCTTCCGGATAAAGGAAATGTATCTCCTGAAACCGACTCTGCTCATCACCCATCTTATATCTGTCCCCTGATAACACTCTATAAAGCTTCCCTACAAAAATAACAGCTATAACGCGTTCTCGGCACCATCGGCACCAGATTTTCCGCACCGCAGTATCCGCAGTTCACACAGCGCATGCCCTTCGGAATCGCATCGCCGTCAAGATACCTCGTTGCCACCGCAAGCCCGCCTCTCGTCTCATGAAGCCGTTTCTGCTCCTCGAGCTTTTCTTTCGCATGCTCTCTGGCATCAGCCTCCGCCTTCTCCATCAAATATGCCGTTGTGGAATTGCCGTCCTCTTTGGCTTCCTCAATCGCCGACTTGGCCGGAGTCTGCGTCGTCCGTGGCTGCGGTCTGCCGGCATTATGTGCTGCAGGCATGCCGCCGCCAAGTTTCTTCTGCTCATAAGGATTTGCACTGCTCTGCCCAAATGTGTTATTTTGATTCGCAGTAGTCACCGTTGTGTTCGGAAGAGAAGAATTCCCTTTCACACTACCTTCCCCTCTGGCACGCTGCACTCTCTTATAAATCGTCACGCATACAATGATCATGATCACTAATTCAATCATTATCCGTTTTCCATCCTTCCGTATAATCTCGCTATGCCGCGCTGTACTTCACGATCAAAAGCTCCACGCTCATGATATCGTTCATCCTGCCGGTCTTAACCGCCTGCTCCGCCTCCACACAGTCTGCAAGCGCCCTTCGCAGATCGGCCTCTTTAAATTTCGCCGCCTGCGTCACATATTTTCTGGCGATAAAGCCCGCCAGGCCGACTTTCTCTCCGATCGCATTGGCATCGAGTCCTTTATTCTTCAATTCTTTTACTTGCAAAAGCAGATTAAATTGTCTCGTAATCAGAAACAAAATCCGCATAGGAGGTTCCTTCAGCGTCAACAGATCGTAATACAGCTCCATTGCCGCCTTCTGCCGCCGTTCCGCCACCGCATTTATCATATCAAAGATCTGACTTGTCACCTGCTTCGTACAGACCGCCTCGATGTCCTGCGCCGTGATCACGTCACGTTCCAGACAGTAACAAAGAAGCTTCTCCAATTCTCCTCGGATATTCTCCATATCTGATCCCGTTTTATCTAAGAAAAGATTCAGATCCCGCTCCGTAATATTCTTGTTCTCTCTCTTCAAAAAGCCCATGATCCAGCGTTTCAGCGTCGTCTCATCCTGCGCCTTAAATTCTATGGTACGTCCCTTGGCCGTCGCCGCCTTGTAGAGCTTGCTCCGCTTATCCACTGCTGCCTCAGCGAATACGAAATAGGTCGTCTCGGAAGGTGCTCCCAGATAATGCGCCAGTTCTTCCCCTCCATGGGCGAAAAGTCCGCTGTTCTCCAGTACGATCACTCTGCGCTGTGCAAGAAATGGCATGGTTTCCGCCAGATCAATGACGTCTCCGGTCTTCACATCCTTGCCCTCAAAGCAATGAAGGTTCATAGCATCCCCTCCGTCAAGCAGAGCAGTTTTCAGCTTCTCCTTATACTGGTTTCTCAGGTATGCCTCTTCACCGTACAGGATATACACTTGTTTTAATTGTCCGGATTTGATCTCTTCTGCTAATTTTTTCATATATTCAGTATACGATACAGCGCCTGATTAATCAATTTATTTCATTACAATTCACACCCACAACAGTCTTTGCAATAACTCAAATGTTTGAAGAAAAGTACAACGATAAACGCACACAAAATCCCCCAAATCAGGCATTACCCCTGACCTGTATATCAGACGGGTTGGACCTGTCAATCTTATTGCGGATATCCTGCATCTGATAATCCAACATCTCAATCGAATCTGCACACGCTCTTAGCTGTCCCTCGATCTCCTCCGTATTTGCCACATCTTTTTTATATTTCAGCTTATGCTCCAGACTCGCCCAGAAATCCATGGCAATCGTGCGGAACTGCACTTCCGTCTTCACGTACTTCTTTTCATTCGATAAAAAGATCGGCACGTCCAGAATGAGGTGCAGACTCCTATAACCGTTACTCTTAGGATTGCGAATATAATCTTTCTTGCGCAGCAAAATGAATTCATCCTGCTTGATGAGCAGATCCGCCAGTCGGTAGATATCGTCCGGAAAAGAACAGATTACCCGCAGTCCCGCCACATCCGTCAGATGTTCTCTGATACTCTCCACCGTCACCGGATATCCCTTAAGCGCCAGCTTCTCGTAGATGCTTGTGGGCGATTTCAGACGGCTCTTGATGGATTCAAAAGGATTCCTGTTATACACTTGGGAAAATTCTTCGTTGAGTATCTTAAGCCTCGTCTCCACTTCCATGATCGCGGACCGGTACTCCATCATCAGCCTGTTAAAAGGCCCAGACTCCCGCAGTTTCTCCGCCTGCATCTCTATAATCCGGTACTGCTTCTTAAGCACTTCCTCCTGCTCTTCCACCTTCTGTTCCAGCTTGTTCTTACAGACAAACAGTTCCGTCACATTACGGACTCTGTTTCTGACAACAGATGCCTCAAAAGGCTTATGAATAAAATCGCTGGCTCCCATTTCAAGACAGCGGCTCTCGATCTCCGTAGCGGGTTCACTGGTTATGATCAGCACAGGGAGCTTCTGCAGCCAGCCTTTATCTTTCAGTACAGTAAGCACTGCAAAGCCATCCATCTTAGGCATATACAGATCCAGAAGAATTGCCGCCGTATCGGTGCCGTTCCTCTGTAATATATCAAGCGCCTCTTCCCCGTCTGCCGCCTTATCAACTGCGTAATCGTCTGCTAAAATATTACTTAATACTTCGCGGTTGATTTCCGCATCGTCTACTACCAATACCCTTCTCATGTTTTCCCCTTTAGTACAATATATAACTTCCGCTGTGCATACCCGCCTGAGGATCGCTTGTGGGCTTCGCACTATCATTCCGCACTCTGTCAAAGATGAATGAAGGCATTCACTTTGCATATTGCTTCGCGGCACGGCTTATTGATATCGCGTATATTATATCATACTCTTTGTAAATGTCATATTGTTTCTTGGTCGGGATATATGTAAAGATTTGCTTTAGGTTTCTTTTATGGGTTATCTAAACCGGACGCGCAGAAGGAGGGCAATATCTACGAAGCCGCGCTCTCGCTCCTTTCACAGCGCAGCAGACACTAAGCTCGTGAGTTGCAATGCAACTCATGACCTCGCTAAGTGCTGGCGCTGTTCTAGGGGCTTCTTAAGATATTGCCCTCCCTCTGCGCTGGGTATTGGCTATGGCTAATCTAATATCGATATGCTATTATTTTTTCGATACACAGCGTCGGATAGTATGTAGTTGTCCTTAGGACCGTTGGAAAACGCCGGCACTTAGCGAGGTTTAAAGTTGCAACGCAACTTTCGAGCTTAGTACCGTTGCGTTTGGAACCGAGCGGAAGCGCGTCCTTAGGACAACTACATACTGTCCGGCGCGTCCGGTTTCGCAAAATAACATTATACTGCAAGCAGTAACCACCGCCTACTCTTCCAGATACCCGCTCACCCGCACCTTACCGCCTCGTACCCGCACGGTCACTGCGCCGCTCTCCTGAGTTCGGTAGATCAGGCATCCGCAGTTTCGCAGCCTATCCAGCAGTTCTTCGTGAGGATGTCCGTATCTGTTGTTTCGCCCTGCCGAGATCAGGGCGACTTTAGGATTTACCGCCTGCAGGAAATCCTCCCCGGTAGAATTCCCGGAGCCGTGGTGGGCCACTTTCAGCAGTGTAATATCATGTATATTCACATCCGCTACCGGCTTCTCCACTCCTATGTCGTCCTGTCCGGAATCATTTTCTCCGATTATATTTTTTCCACTGTTTTGCCCCGTTCTTATCAAATCCACCACCTTCCGCTCTCCTTCTCCTTCCAAATCTCCTGTGAAAAGCGCGGTGAAATCCCCGTAGGTCAAGTACAGCACTGTAGAATAAGCATTCGTATCTGTGGTATTCCATCCTTTCTCAGGATGCAGACAGGTTAACATAACTTTTCCGCATTGTAAAATATCTCCTGCGCCGATATAGCGTACCGGAACGTCTGCCGCTTCTGCCTCCTTTTCCAGCTTGCAGTATTCTTCCGTCCTGCCCCGTTCTCCCACATCGGGCAAGTACAGGGCTCTGATGGATATGCCGCCTGTGCCTGCCTCCTCCAGCAGCCCACGGATGCCGCATATATGATCGCTATCCGGATGGGTGACCACCACGGCGTCCAGACAGGTAGCGCCCTCATGTTTCAGGAACGGCATAATCTGATATTCTGCCACATCACTCTGGTCAGAACTTCCGCCGTCTATCAGCATATGCATGCCGCTGTCCTCCGCCAGATATATGCAGTCTCCCTGCCCAACATCCACCATGGTGATCTGCAGGCCGTAGGGCAGTCTGATCGTCAGCACCAGAAGCGCACAAAGCACACCCTGCCAGAAATACAGCTTCGGCAGCCATCTGTTTCCGACACACAGTCCCGCAAGAATAAGCAGGAACATCACTGTCTGCCACGGCTTCGGACAGCCTGTCCCCCACCGGTTATCCGGAAGCGACAGACAGAAATCGCAGCATTTTTTATAGAATCCCAGCAGCGCCGCCACCGGGTATGAGACCGCCACGCCGAGGGGCAGGAAACACGCCGCGGCAGCCAGACTGATCAGACCGCACAGAAGCGTCAGTGTCATGCAGGGAATTACAATGAGATTTAAAAGCACCGAATAGGGCGGAAACTCATAATAGAAGTTCAGATACACCGGAAGCGTGGAGAGGGATACGGCAATTCCCGCAAAGACGGCCTGCTCTACTCTGCCCTGACCAAACAGATTCTGCTTCGTGGCAGGCAGGAAAATCCCTATGCCGCAGATGGCGCCGAATGAAAACAGAAAACCGCTGTGCTGCAAATACAGCGGCTGCCTGTTTAAAACTACCAGTGCCGCCACAGTCACCGCACACAGCAGGTCGTAGGTTCTGCCTATCAGTCCCGCGCACAAATGCAGGGCAAACATAATATATGCCCGCAGCATGGAAACTCCCATTCCGGTCATCGTGCCGTAACAGTACATCAGTCCGATAGCAAATATTATGTTAACCGCTTCCGGCAATCTTATTTTCTTAAGGAATGCATGGCACCCCATCCCGATCACGGACAAGTGAAGTCCGCTGATGGCCAATATGTGGATAATTCCGTTTTGCTGATAGAGTTCTTTGATATCCGCATCCAGAGTGCCTTTTTCCCCCAGAAGCATGGCTTTCATAACAGAGGCGTTCTCCGAACCGTAACAGGCATCCAGTAACAGCGAACAGTATTCTCTGAGCCGATACATGCACTCTCCGAAGCCGTCATGGGTCGTACTCTTTACTAAGAGCCCGCACTCCATGACTCTGCCCTGCTGCCCCATGATTCTATAATAGTCCGCTCCGTCGAACTCTCCGGGATTTGTAGCGTGTGTCAAAGCACGGTAACTGCCGCGCATGATCACAAGGCTTCCCATCTCGGGGAACTCCGCCTCATCCATATAACATAAGACTCCCTCGATTCCGACGGTGTCCTTCCTTCTTAAATATTCTTTGTTTTCTTTCCAGATACGATGTAATCTTTGTTGTGGAATCTTCTCAGAATCTGATAAGAATTGTTCCAGAACGGAAATCCGACTTTCCTCAAGAATAACTGCTTCAGACAGGGTTACGACGGGTACTTTATCATTCCGACTCACTCGGTATTCCTTGCCGGTCACGTACCCCGCCACGGTTACCCGCTCTTTATCCAAATTCCCGTACGTCGGCGCGCCCCTGTTTGTAATTAACATCATGGCAACGTTTAACGCCACATAGACTGCCCCGACCACGCACATAGGTCTTCTTATATTTATCATGTTTTCCTCCCACTGTTCATAATTCCTCATCATTCCGGCGTTGCCAACAGATCCAGATTTCTCTCGAAAACACTGCTTAAAGCAACATTCTCACGATATGAAACATTTGACTCGCCATTGATCGAGATCTGAACCTTATTCACATTGGATAATTCCACCAGCGAATTGGTAAGGGAATAGATCGTCACATCCGCACTGACATTATACGGCTGATTCAAAAATGCTTCATTTAAGTTTACATAACATATTCCATCTTTAATTGTCACACTGATGACCTTCGTCTCCGGATTTACGGTAGGATATGCCCCTTCCGCCATGGGGCCCTCGATCAGCTTCTCCACTACCAGTTTCTCCAGAGAAATATTGCTGCTGTATACCACATTCCGGCGATTCTCCTCCACCAGCCCGTTGCCGTCCTCGTTGGCGAAATACAGGTGCAGATTCACTTTCTCATAGGCATTGATCTCATTGCCGGCATTGTTGATAAACAAATCCGCCGACATCGTACCGATAGCGTTGCCGCTGCTGTCCGTGAGCGGTTCCCCCTGCACCATAAAGGAAACATAATTGATCTCGGATACCTGCGTCACGGTTCTGACGATCGCCGCCCGCATAAGCACTTCTCTGACTCGGTCCATCTCTTTATAATGTTCATCGAAATTCATAGTAATCTGACCGTTGTCTATGGTGTAACCGATCAGTCCGAAGCCGCTTGCAAGCGGTGCCTTATATTCAAATTTGGAAGGAATCTCTTCCAACTGTCCAAGCAGTTCCTCAAGCAGCTTCTCACTTTCTTCCGTCTCGCTGACATACTCCCGCGCAAGCGTCTTCGTTTCATCATTATCTACATAATATATATTATATACTTTTCCGCTCTCCGGCTGGGACTCACTGCCGCACGCCGCACAAAGCAGCGCAGACACTATAATCAGCCATACCGCAGTCCGTATTCTGTTCATAAGCACACTTCCTTCTATGTTTCCGTTTTTAGACTGGAATATAGGACAAAGGTATCCTCACCCTGAAAACGGTTCCCTCTTCTTCTACACTTTCCACCCTGATGGAACCCCTGTGCATCAGGACCGCGCTTCTGGTAATCGCAAGTCCAAGCCCCGTTCCGCCAATTTCTCTGGACCGGGACTTATCCACGCGATAGAATCTCTCATAAATATGATCCAGCGATTCAGCCGGGATACCGATACCGGAATCCGCCACTTCTATGGTAAAAAACTGGTGATCCGCATCCAGCGTTACCTTGACCCAGCCGTGCTCTTTATTATATTTGACCGCATTTTCCACCAGATTGGAAATGACTAACGTCATCTTCACCTCGTCCACCGCCGCAGTGACAGGGCGCACGCTCTCATACACCAGCTCCACATCCCTCTTCTGCGCAATGGGACGCAGCCGTTTCATAATCAGTTCCACCAGCACATTGATGTCCACCTCGGCAATATTCAGATCCGCCGCTGTTCTGTCCATCTTCACAAGCGCCAGAAGATCCGTTATGATTTTATCCTCACGTTCGATCTCCTTCGCAATGTCCGTCATAAATTCCTGATACAATTCTATCGGCACATCCCGCTGGCTGATCAGCGAGTCCGCCAACACTTTCATGGAAGTGATGGGCGTCTTTAATTCGTGGGACACGTTGGACACAAACTCCTGTCTGGAATCATCCAGAAGCTTCATTCTGCCGAGCACCCTGTTAAAAGCATCTCCGATATGTTCTGTCTCCAGACAATCGGTAACGGAAATCGGATCGTCCGTATATCCCTCCTGCGCCTTATTCAGCGCCTCCGTAATCTTCTCAAAAGGTCTGATCAGCGCCTGCACTGCCAGAGTCGATAACACGAAAAGAACGATGATCGCAATGATCTCCACAAGCAGCGCCTTACGGCTTAAAATATCCATCGTCACCCTGATGCTGTCTGTGGAAGCGCTGACTAACATGACGCCTCTCACGACCTCTTGTTCGACCGTCTCCTGCGGACCGTCTTCAAAGCGGACCGTCTCCGTGATCGGGATCGTCATCTCGATATATCCGTTGTCTTTATCATACTTGTTGGTGCTCTCTCCCTTGATACAGCGTACCACTTCCTCCGAAATCATGGTCTTGTTCTCGCTGATCCCATAAGTGTCCTTGACGATGCGCAGATCACTGTTAATAACCATGACACGCCCGTCATAGAGATTGGACAGCTGGTCAAGCTCAGCATTAATTACCTCATAAGAGGTATCCTGCAGATAATGATAAGTAATCAGGTGATTCGCCAGAATCCTGAGCTGCGTGGTGATGTCCGATGTTCTGACACTGACCGCACGCTGCTCATAATTCCGTAAGATCGCATACCGCATACTGACACATGGTATCAGCCCGACGATAAGCAAGATCAGAAAGATCCTTGTCTTTAGACTTCTCAGAAATATAATGTTATGTATCCTATCCTTAAGCAAAGTAATACCCCACACCCCACTTAGTCCGCACGTAAACAGGTTCACCGGGAACAATCTCGATCTTCTCTCGCAGCCGCCTGATATGTACGTCCACAGTTCTGACATCTCCCGGATAATCGTTGCCCCACACGAGCTTTAACAGGCTTTCCCTGCTGTATACCTTGCCCGGATTCTTCATCAATAATTCTAATACTTCAAATTCCTTGGCTGTCAGATTGATCTCTTTATCCTCGATATAGACCCTTCTGCCCTCGCAGTCTAAGCGCATGCCGCCTTTCTCTACCATTCTTTGCGTTTCCTTATCGCCGCTCTTACGGGTCGTCCTGCGTATGATCGCCTTAATGCGCGCTTTGACCTCCAGAATGTTAAAGGGCTTTGTGATATAATCGTCTGCACCATATTCAAGCCCGAGGATTTTGTCCATGTCATCCCCTTTTGCGGTTAACATAACTATTGGGACGTTGGAAAATTCTCTGATCTGCTGACAAACTTCAAAACCGGTCATCTTAGGAAGCATGACATCCAGTAAGATCATGTCATACTGATTCTGTCTCGCCAGCTCAAGCGCTTCCTCCCCGTCGTATGCGCAGTCAACTTCCATATCGTCCTGCTCCAGACTGAACCGTATACCCTTCACGATTAATTTCTCATCATCAACTACCAAAACCCTTTGTCCCATTCTGCTCCGCCCCTAATTTACTGTAATACTATCCTTGATTTTCACATATGTCCCTTCCTTGATACCACTCACATTCATGATATCTTCAATCCGGGCAAATGCGCCGTGCTCCTGCCTGTATGCCGCGATCGCCGCCGCCCTGGTGGCTCCGATTCCCGGAATCTCACACAACTGCGCCTGCGTGGCAGTATTGATGTTGATCTTTGTACCCGCTGCATCAGTGCCCCCTTCGGCAACATCCTGCTTAGGCGCACCGGACTCTGTCGTGTCTCCATCGATAATACCGATATTGCCGTCCTGATCTCCCTGCGCCATCGCCTGTGTCTGCTCCGTTGTCGGAATGACCAGCTTTGCTCCGTCCGACAGAATCTGCGCTTGGTTTACATAACTTTCGTCTGCTTCCTCCGTAAATCCGCCCGCCTGCTTCACGGCCTCATACACTCTGCTTCCTGCAGGAAGCTCATACACATCCGGATTCTTCACTGCGCCGCAGACATGCACCCAGATTGCCTCCTCTTCCTGAGCTATCTGTTCTGTGTCCCTCTTTGCTCCGTTCGATTCCGAAATAGTCTGCCCCGATGGCAGACTCTCACTGTCCCCTCGCGTCTGTATCCCCTCCGGCAGCGCCGACTCTGCATCGCTTCCTGCCTGCTCCTGCCGTTCATCCGCTGCCTGCGCTGTCCCGGTCTCTCTCCCGGTCTCCAACACAAGTTGTTCCCTGCGGGTACATCCGCAGAGTATAACACAAACAAACAGTACAGCCATCCGCACCGTGCAACGCACTTTCCGCATTCTGTCCTGCCTGCCGTCTCCTGTATGATTCACTTTTTCCTGTATAATTACCCTACACATAGTTTTCCTTCCGAACCCTGCCGGTCCCTCCGGGAAGCTCCCGCTATGCACTGTATCTTCATTGTAAGATAAATTATTCCCTATGTCCACTTAAAAATCACAATTCCGGCAATCGCTATTCCCATTCCCACGATCTTACGCATTTCCAGCGGCTGTTTTTCCACCCCGAACAAACCAAACAGTTCGATCAGATACGCAACGATCAACTGCGAGATCACGATGATCATAACAGCCTTGGCAGGCCCCAGCATCTCCATGCCTTTGATTACCGTATAGGTGATAAATGCCCCGATGGCACCGCCAAGGAGCATATACTTCGGTTCCACTTTCCACAGCGTGGTAAAGGAAGACCGGTCCGTGGTAAGCCATGCCGCCAGACAGACAATCAGCGCAGTAAACTGCACGAACGCATTGGCCACCCAGATGCCGGAAGTCTTGGTAACCTGTGTGTTAAATACACCCTGCACACTCATAAGCGCGCCCGATAACAGTGCAATCAAAAATCCAAACATGATATACCCTCCGAAATAAAAAAAATAAAACAAGGTTTTCAACACCTTGTCTTATTTTATCCATATTCTGCTTTATATATGCACTAAAGCGTCGGTTCGCTTTATCTCCATGCCGTGTCTGCACCCCTTTATGCCGTCCCGGCTAATTCTGATCCATACTACTCCGTCTGCTCGGTGCTTTCTTCCGCGCCTTCTTCGGTCTCGTCCTCATACTCTTCCGTCACTTCTTCGGGCACATCAATATATTCTTCTACATACTCTCCGCCCACTACCTGAGACATGATCTTTTCCGACAGCGCCTTTAGGTCATCGTTGGCGTCATCTCCATCCCAGATCTTGGCAAAAGCAATTTCCAGCTCCACCCAGAAATTACTCGTCTCGATCATCTTCGGCATCGGAACGGAATTCATATACTCCTGTAAAAAGGCCTCTTTGTTGGGATCATCATAGGTGTTGCCGCCATTATCATACACAGGCAGCTTACCGGTTCTGGTATAAAGCGTATCCGTGGCATATTCCGTCAGATATACCGCAAAATCATTGGCCTTCTCCTTCTTTCCGGAGTAACCGTTGACCACCACGCACTGCGTCACGGACAGCGAGGCTGACGGCAGGACTTCACTTACGTTCGGCACTGTGGATACCCCGTAATCATAAGCAAAATTCCCTTCTGCCTTAGCACTCTCAATCTTTGAAATCGCATCCGTAGTAGCTACCGTATAGACGATCTTACCTTCCATGAAATCCTGCAATACACCGTCATAACTGATCTCTATCGTATCAATAGAAAAGAACTGGTTCAAGCTCTGATATACCCGCAGGCACTTAATCGCATTTTCATTATAAATATGAATGGAATCAGACTGATCCCCGTTTTTACCGCCTACGTCAATGGAGTCTCCCACGAAGAAATAATTATAGAAAATATCGGACACATCCCATTTAAAGACCGCCTCCACCTGCTCCGGTGCATCATACACATCCGCAAAAGCGAGGATATCGTCTATCGTTTTCGGAAGCGTCTGCTCTACTCTTGCATTCACCACTTCCTCGTCGATGACGACTGTCTGTGCGCTTCCGCCCTCATCCTCCTGCGGCTCTCCTTCCTCCTCAAGCTGCTGCTGTGCTTCCTCGGCTGCCTGCGCGTCCAGCTCTGCCTCAATCTGTGCCGCCGCCCAATCCTTCAGATATGTCTCATTATATAGGAAACAACTCGTTTCAAAATAAAAAGGATATCCGATCTGCTTATCGTGATAAG
>CAMWXF010000010.1 GCA_947178115.1 uncultured Lachnospiraceae bacterium | reverse complement strand
TCCGAGATGGCGGGGTATCAGGCGGAAGTATTGGCATATTCAGGCGGCAGGGGAAGATTGTATACGGAATTAAAGGGATATATGCCCTGTCACAATGCAAAAGACGTGATCGAGGCGATCGGATACGAGGCTGAGCACGATATGGACAATCCGTGCAGCTCCGTGTTCTGCGCTCACGGCGCTGGTTTTGTAGTGGAGTGGGATCGGGTGGAAGACTATATGCATCTGGACAGTGTGGTGCCGGATGCCGATTCTATACAGTCATACCGAGAGCAAGACGATTTTGGGAATCCGATTGCATATTCCAGTGGACAGGAAGCCGGTTATGCAAGGCAGGCGAGCGGCGGACATGCACGGATTAGTGCGGGACGCAGGGAAGGACAGACAGCGGATTTCATCGGACAGGACGAGATCGAGGAAATTATGAACCGCACCTATGGCACAAAGGAGCGGAAGAAACAGGGATGGACGCGGACGATACGGGCCGGAGAAAATGCGGATGCGCAAGGCAGCGGCAGAGCAGGGAGCATATCCGGCGAACAGGCAGGTTATGATAGGGCGGGAAAAGGATCCCGTGACAGAATAGCTGCACCACAGGAAGAATATCTTCTGGTGGACGGCTATAACATTATATTTGCATGGGATTCCCTGAAAGAGCTGGCCAAGGATAATCTCGACAGCGCCCGTGGGAAGCTGATGGATATTCTGAGCGATTTCCAGGGTTACCGCAGGATGAATCTGATTCTGGTATTCGACGCATATAAGGTAAAAGGAAATATCGGTAGTACTGAGAGGTATCATAATATAGATGTGGTATACACTAAGGAGGCGGAGACCGCTGACCAGTATATAGAGAAGGTAACGCATAAGATCGGCAGGAAGCACCGCGTGCGGGTGGCGACCTCTGATGGGCTGGAGCAGCTGATTATCATGGGTGCGGGCGCAGTTCGCGTGTCGGCGAGAGAGCTGCAGGAGGAAGTGATGGCGGCGGGCGAGGAACTGCGGAAGATGTTTTTGCAGGAGGCGGATCGAACGGCGGGGGATAGGAATTATCTGCTGGAGGGTGCGTCTGGGGATGTGGCGGAGTATGTGCGAAAGGTGCTGGAAAAGTAGTTTGAGCAGACGTTCCTAGATTATTTAAGACGGACGCGCAGATGGAAGTTAATATCTACGGAACCGCGCTTTCGCTCCTTGGGAATTTTCTATCTGTTCTGGCTGATAATTGGTGGCGGGAGAGGGAATCAGCAGCTATTTGTATGGGAGCGGGTTTGGGAGCGCATGGAGAAAGAAGTTTGCGTGGTTGTGGGGTGTTGTGTTACTATAGCATGAGGTATCTATAGGACTCGGGTGTCAAAAGGTACATTTAGTAAATTTTTAGAGGCAGATTGCACAAAATGTTCTCGAAGCTGTCTTGCGTAGGAATATGAGATTTTCTTAATATTCCGTTCGATATCCAGAAATTCCGGGACATGGATGTCCCGGAAAGCCCGTAATGAGCCCGGATGGCGAATAGAGGGCGGTTTCGTCCGTTTGCATAACCTTGCCGGAATATTTTAGAAAATCCATATGACGCAGCCGACAGCTTCGAGAACATTTTGTGCAATCTGCCACCCCATGTTACAACATGCACCTTTTTTTACATAGGGAGAGTATGGTGCATGAGGACGGTTGTATGAATATTTTGTACGATGTATTTAAATGATATTAGTTAGATATCACCCGGGATTGTTTTGTACTTGAAGAAGAGAGAATGATATTATGACAGATAAGACAATAGATGTGAAAACAGAAGATAATGTACAAGTAAAGAACGGAAGTGACGACAATATCGGTAACAAAGGTAACAACAGTGCCGATAGCAATGACGGCAACAATAGTGGCAATAATAACGGTGACAACAACGGCAGTAATAAAGGTAAAAACAACGGAGTGCCGGACGACATTCCGGAGGTAGTCTGGAATACTTATGTTGCTGCTTTTATGGAGTTTCTGCCGAATGAACCGCGCAAGCCGATCAAGAGCTGCGAGAGGCAGATCGGGCAGTTGGAACGGCGTATTTCGCGTAAGAAGGGGCAGGAGAATCACCAGATCCTGGCGGACATGAAGGATTTGCACAGGCGTACGGCGGCCATCGGGTATACGGTGGCGGGTAAGGAAGCCAGGCTGCGCAAGCGGTTTCGGCATACGCTGCGCATGCTGATTCGGCTGGATATCTCCTTTTTACAGAGGATGACAGGCGGCGCGAATCCGGAAGATATCATGCAGATGCAGACGGCGGCGGTACTCCTGCGGGGCAAGTCGCTCTATGAGATTTATAAAGAAGATTATATGCAGTATCTGGTGGGACAGCGGATCGAGGAGCTGATGGAGGCGGAACCGGAGAAGCAGTATCCGGAAGCGAGAGGTATGAAACGTCATTTTATCCTGCATATCGGCCCTACCAACAGCGGTAAGACCTATCAGGCGTTGCAGAGATTAAAGCAGGCGTATCATGGAATCTATCTGGGACCCTTAAGGCTGCTGGCACTGGAAGTCTATGACCGGATGATGACAGCCGGAATTCCCTGCAATATGATCACGGGAGAGGAGACGATCCGTACGCCGGGCAGTTTCGTGCAGGCCTCCACGGTGGAGATATTGGATATCAGGGAGATCTACGATATCGCCGTGATCGATGAAGCGCAGATGATGTCGGATGAGAACAGGGGCAGTTTCTGGACACGTGCGATTCTGGGAATCCGGGCGGAGGAGATCCATGTGTGCTGTTCCGGTACGGCGGAGGAACTGCTCGTAGAGATGATTTCACGTTGCGGAGACAGCTATGAGATCGTGCGCCATGAGCGCAATACGAAGCTGGAGTTTATTCCGAAGCGTTATGACATGAGTAAGGATGTGGAACCCGGCGATGCGCTGATTGCTTTTTCCAAGAAAAATGTGCTTGCCATCGCGGCGACTCTGGAAGGTAGAGGCATTAAGGCGAGTGTTATATACGGAAATCTGCCGCCTCAGACGAGGCAGGAGCAGGTAAGACTTTTTACGGAAGGTGTCAATCAGGTGGTGGTGGCCACGGACGCCATCGGTATGGGAATCAATCTGCCCATACGCCGTGTGGTCTTCATGAACACCATGAAATTCGACGGCACCGACAAGCGTCGGCTGGAAGCGGAGGAAATCAGACAGATTGCGGGACGTGCGGGCAGATATGGCTACTACGATGTGGGGTATGTGCAGTCGGCGATGGAGACAGAGTATGTGGGTAAGATGCTGGAAGAGCCGCTTTATCCGCTGAAAAGGGCGCGGGTAGGATTCCCGGAAGTCCTGCTGGATATTGATATGGAGCTGGATGAGATCATAGAAGCATGGGAGAAGACCAAGAACCTGCCCATGTACGACAAGATATCCATGGACGAGAGCGTTAAAAAGTACCGTTATTTGAAAAATTACCGCAAGAAGCTGTCTTATATGGAGGATCGGAAGTTCGTTCTGTCGCTGATTACCTGTCCTTTTGATGTGAAAGACAGGGAAGTGCTGCGGCTCTGGCTAAGATACTGTGAGAAACCTACGGAACAGCATTATTGTCCTATGCTGCCGCAGGATTTCAGCTTGGAAGGACTGGAGTCGTATTATAAACAGCTTGATCTGTATACACAGTTTTCCGCCAGAATGAACTGGGAAGTGGACAGAGAGGAAGTGGCTGTCAACAGAGAGTGGGCGCAGCATGAAATCGGAGAACTGCTGCAGGATGATAAGGGACAGTTTGAGAAAAAGTGCCGCGGCTGCGGAGCAGTGCTTCCGTGGGATTATGCTTATCCGATCTGCCAGGCGTGTTATCACGACATGGATGAGAATGACAGGGGACGGCGTTCCATGCGCAGATACCCGCATGACCGCAATTACAGGTAGGTAGGGGTAAATGACATAGAGTAGAGAATGATGTTGCGATCCGATTGACAGTTGAGCGTTGGAATGCAATGTTATGTCAGATACAAATGTACACAAAGAAAGTAATAATTGACAAACGCATGTTATTGAATTGGAAATGCTATATGTGATAAGGAAAGAAGTATGAGGCTGTCATGATTTATACTTATTATATAGACGTAACACAATTTGAAGATGAAACGCTTTTTCAGGAGAAACTGAATCTGCTGTCCCCATACAGGCAGCAGAAGATCGCGCTGCTTAAGCATGAAAAGGATAAGAACAGGAGTCTCGGTGCGGGCATCGCGCTGGATCATGCGCTGGAAACATACGGGCTTAAGGAGCGGAGTATCGAATATGAATTCGGAGAGTGGGGAAAACCGTCCCTGAAATATCATCCCAATATTCATTTCTCTCTGTCTCATTCGGGAGATTATGCAATCTGCAGCATAGGAGATAAGCCTATGGGTAACGATATTGAGCGGATTAAGCAGGGAAGGCTTAAGGTGGCCGACCGTTTTTTTGCAAAAGAAGAGCTGGCGTGGATGTATGCGGTGGAGGACGAAGAGGAAATTAACCGGAGAATGTTCCGAATCTGGACGATGAAGGAAAGTTTCTTAAAAGCGACGGGAAAAGGAATTTCGCTTCCGCTGGGGGATTTTGCCGTGGTGATGGATGAAGAGCGGGATAAGATACGGGTGAAGCATACGTTTAATGCGAAGTATTATCATGTGAAGGAGTATCAGGAGATACCGGGCTATCGGGTGGCGGTGTGCTGTGCGGAGAGCAGGGATGTGGCGTATAGTATGATTCCGGTGGTGGGGTGAAGAGGAGAAAGAATTAGCATGAATGAGTAAGAATGCGCGTGAATGGGAGGCAGATTACACAAAATGTTCTCTCACGTCGGGCTGCGTCAAATGGATTTTCTATAATATTCCGGGAAAAAGAGTGAGAGGTGGACGAAACCGCCCTCAATGAGCCGTCCGGGCTCAGTTCGGGCTTTTCGGGACATCCGTGTCCCGAAATTTCTGGGTGTTGAACGGAATATTAGAAAATCTCATTTTCCTACGCAGGACGTGAGAGAACATTTTGTGTAATCTGCCGGCGACGTTTGTGCCGGAATTAAGGTATAGATTGCGAGAAAAATATCCATACTATTTCTTAGAGGAAAGTGAAGCATCGGAATATGGTGCGGGAGTATTTAGGTGTAGCAGGATGGTGGTAAATTAAGGAAATTTACTGTCACGCTGTCACAGAAAAGGAGATAGTGGGATGTTAGGGAAACAGAGTCTTCAATTTGTAAATAAGCCGTATCTGATCAGCAGCGGGGCCATTGTAGGAAGTAAGGAAGCGGAAGGGCCTATGGGGCAGTTGTTTGACAAGGTGTGTTATGATGATAAGTTCGGAGCCGATACATGGGAAGAGGCGGAGAGCAGTTTGCAGAAGGAGGCGCTGGAGATTGCTTTGCAGAAGGGCGGCTTACAGAAGCAGGATATACAATTCGTATACGCGGGAGATCTGTTAGGGCAGTCGATTGCCAGCAGCTTCGGACTGTCGGGTTATCAGGTTCCGCATATAGGGCTTTACGGTGCATGTTCTACCTGCGGTCTGTCCCTTGCGATGGGCGCTATGGCGATCGAGGGAGCTTTTGCGCAGAAGGTGGCGTGTATTACGTCCAGCCATTTTGCCAGTGCGGAGAAAGAATTCCGTTTTCCGTTGGCGTATGGCAACCAGAGACCGAAATCGGCTACCTGGACGGTGACTGGAAGCGGAGCTTTCATTCTTTCGGCACAGCCGGGAAAACAGGTACGAGCGAACATAACGGGTGTTACTATTGGAAAGATTGTAGATTACGGAATTAAGGATTCCATGAATATGGGGGCCTGTATGGCCCCTGCTGCGGCAGATACCATCAGACAGAATCTGGAAGATTTCGGCAGAACGCCCGGTGATTATGACAGGATCATCACAGGAGACTTGGGCATGGTGGGGCAGAAGCTGCTTTTTGATCTGTTGTCCGAGAAACAGATCGATATCTCGAAACAACATATGGACTGCGGTATCGAGATCTATGACAGTGAGAAGCAGGCCACGAACGCCGGCGGATCAGGCTGTGGGTGCAGCGCGGTGGTGTTGTCGGCTTATATCTTGAAGAAGATAGAGGACGGTGTCTGGAAAAGAGTGCTGTTCGTGCCTACGGGGGCGCTTCTCAGCAAGACCAGCTTCAATGAGGGTCAGACGATTCCGGGGATCGCTCATGGGGTTGTGTTGGAGCATTATGAAGGGTAGGGAATTTAACACAAAGCTTTAAAAGGAGCTGTTGCACTAAGTGCACAGCTCCTTTAAGTTGTAGCAAAATCAAATCGTTTTCACGACAAAGCATATACATATTGACGAACAACTCTATAAGTTGAAAATGCAAAAGCTTTATGTTATAACATAGGCAAAGAAAAATCAGCATTGCGATGCTGAGGAAAACAAGAGGTACAAAATGTCAAAGCTGCTTATTGTTGAGGACAATGCCGATTATCGCGAGCTTCTTATAAGCTTTCTGGAAAATGAAGGGTACGAGGTAACCGCTGCTGCTGACGGAGAAGCCGCCATCGGGCTGACGAATGATACCGCATTTGATCTGATCGTGCTTGATCTTATGCTGCCCGGAATAGATGGTTATGAAGTCTGCCGCAGGATAAGAGAAAAGAGTGACGTTCCCATTATTATGCTCACTGCGCTGGACAGTGAGACTCATCAGATGAGAGGATACAGGCTTCACATTGACGACTATATCACCAAACCTGTCTCCATGCCGCTGCTGGTGCATAAGGTTGACGCGGTACTGCGCAGGACTATGCCGGATCAGCCGCAGGCACTGGAATACGGCGGAATATCACTTGATCTTAAAGCACATACCGTTTGTGTCGAAAATAATCCCGTGGAGTTCACACTCCGTGAATTTGAGATACTTTATGAGCTTATGAAAGCTCCAGGAGAGGTCGTTACACGAAAATCCCTGCTTAACAATTTATGGGGATACGGCTACTATAACGATTCCCGTATCGTTGACACCCACATAAAGAATATCCGGCACAAACTCGCCGACCACGACTTCATTGAAACCGTGCGTGGTGTAGGCTATAAACTGAAAGGCGGCGGAATATGAAAAAGCTTACAGTCAGAACATTTGCGCTGCTGACAGCACTTGCGCTGACAATTTTCGTCATTGCTTTTCTTTGCATTTGGATCGCGCTTCCTTACACGGACAAAAGCCGTTCTCAGCGTTTGCTTGATACAGAAACGGAGCAGCTTGTATCAGCTTTGCGGGTCACCGAACAACAAAACAGTGAGCCGCTTTTTACTGATTTTATACGGGAAACGGGCGCATATCTTTTTCTGCTGGACGGCGAAGCAAATGCCGTAAGCCCTTTTACTTTTGAACCGACAAGCGCAGTTGTCAGCAATAACAACGGCTATCCATTTCGTTTCGCCGGCTCCGATGATGATTATATTCTGATCGTGCAATACAACAGCTCACGCTCTGACGAATTAACACGGGCAATTCTTAGCAGCGTTCCATACGTTGCAATAACAGCAGTTATTCTTTGCTTAGCCGGCGCATGGTTCTTTTCAAAGCGCACGACACAGCCCATTATCCGTATCGGTGAAATTGCCGGCAGAATGGCGGATCTGGACTTCAGCTGGTATTGCCCCGATATACGAAACGATGAGATTGGTATGTTGTCCGCAAGTATCAACGAAATGTCGGATAAACTTCACGCTGCGCTGGATGAACTGAATATGCACAATCGTACTTTGAAAGACGAAATTGCGCTTGAAAAGGAACGCGAGCACCGTCGTATGCTGTTTTTCTCAGGAGTATCCCATGAATTGAAAACACCCATTGCAGTCGTAATAGGGCAGTTGGAGGGTATGCAGGCAGGTATCGGTGTCTATAAGGACAGAGAAAAATATTTGGCCCGCAGCGCTGAGATACTCCATTCACTCAGCAACTTTATCAAAGAAGTGCTGTCAGTGTCATATCTTGATATCTCCGATGTTGAAAATAACGAATCGGTGAACCTGTCTGAAACAATAAAAGCACTCGCCGAAGAATATTCCGACTATGCCGTGGAAAGATCAATAACGGTCGTGACAGAAGCGGAGGACGATATCATTGTCGGCGGTGATAAAAAGCTCTTAGACAAAGCGCTCGGGAATATTATCGGTAATGCTGTCACGCATACGTCCGATCATGGAAGCGTAAAGATCACACTTACGCGTGAAAACGGTGCAGTGCTTATCGTGGAGAATTCTCCTGCGCATATTGACGAGAAACACCTGCCACATCTTTTTGAGGCGTTTTACCGTGCAGATCCCTCCACGGAACGGGGAAGCGGACTGGGATTGTACATTACAAGTATGATTTTCGAGAAATATAATATCGGATTCAAAATAGAAAATACTGCCGATGGAGTGAGTTTTACGGTATGTTTTGACAAAACCGCAGATTGACTACACACAAAAAACACATTAACTCCCGACAAACTACACAATATTTAAACTATAATGATTGCAATGCACAACAGAAAGGAATCCGACAGATGAAAATAGATATCGATAACATTACCATGATCTATCCATCAGGGAAAAAAGCATTGCAGGATATAACGGTGAATTTTGAAAGTCCGGGATTTATCGGGATTCTCGGACCTAACGGCGCGGGAAAAACAACGCTTATGAAGCTGCTGATAGCCGGGCTTATCCCAACCAAGGGTGAGATACTTCTGGACGGCAAACCGCTGCTTTCACAGGAAACGCAACTTAAGGCGCAGCTGGGTTATCTGCCGCAGAGCTTCGGTCTGTATGATGAATTGACCGTATGGCAGTTTCTGGACTATATGGCGGCGCTCAAGGGTGTTAAAGGCAGAAAATACATTGACGAAGCGCTGGAGCGTACAAGCCTTACGGAACAAAAAAAGGTTCGCATACGCAATCTTTCCGGCGGTCAGCGCCAGCGCGTCGGCATTGCACAGGCGCTGCTCGGCAATCCGCAGCTTATCATTCTCGATGAGCCTACCGTTGGTCTCGACCCTGAGGAGCGTATAAAGTTCCGCAATATATTCTCGGAAATGGCGCAGAATAAGATCGTGCTGCTCTCCACGCATATTGTGGAGGACGTGCAGGCAGTCTGCAATCGTGTTCTTGTAATCTACGGCGGACTTATCCTTTACGACGGATCGCCTTCCGTATTGATATCGGACGCAGCAGAACACGTCGGAACCTATATTGCACAGGCGGGGGATCCCGTTTCCGAGGGCTGTCGGGTTGTTTCCAAGGTGAACGTATCAAACGGCATACGCTGTCGTATCGTTGCCGAAAAGCTTCCGAAGTTTGCGGAAATCGCTGAACCGACCCTCGAGGATGCGTACCTGTATTGTATCCACAAGGAGGGCAGAGAATGAGATTTTTATCTTTGTACCGTGTTGAACTGAGGCGGCTTATTTTAACAAAGCAGATATGGCTTATTTCCGCACTCTGCCTGTGTGCTCCGATGCTCGGATATACGGTCTATTTTCCCGTTGGTTCTGTAACAATGTCAGCTCTTTATATCGGTTGTCCCGTACTTGCGGGCACAGCGGCGGGATCGGTTTTGTGGGCGATCGCAGCGATTGCAGACGCCAGCCGCCAATTCCGCAGCGGTACGGATATCCTTGCGGCTTCGGCAGCGCCTCCCCTCGCGCATTCAGCCGCAAAAGCAGCTGCACTGATAACGATCTCGGCAGCTGCGACGATATTGTGTGCCCTCGCCTATCTTCCTTTTACGGCTGTGAAACTCGATTATCTTTTTAATACAGGATATTATTTTTTGAATTTCCTTGTTTTTATGCTGCCCACATGGTGGATATCCATACTGTTTGCAGACGGCTTTTACCGTATCACACGGCGCGTAGAGCTTTCCGCAGTATTGTACGCGGCTCTCGCATATATGAGTTTCAGCCGTTTGGCTCAAAGAAAATACTTTTTAAGATGGATAAACCCACTCGCATACGCGTATTCTGACGGCTTTCCTGACATCTGGTTCCAAAGAATGGGGGCATATACGCGGCTTGTCTGGCTGTGTATTGCCGCAGGTGTATGGATGTTCTCGCTGATCTGCCTGCGGAAATATCAAAAAGGTCTTGCAGAATCTTTTGTGCGCGGATTAAAAAAGGTATATCTGCCTATCGGTATGGCTGCTTTGATAACAGTCGGTGCAGTGCTGTGGAATAATCAACTTTTTATCGGGAACGGAGCTGACGATTTTATTGACGAATTTATTCTGGATGATGAACATAATTTAAAACTGGTGGAAGGTATGACAGGCGTCAAATATTCCGTTAAAGTAGACACGGTTTTGGGAACCCTGTCCGGGACCTCGGAATATCGGATCATAACCCCGATAAAGGGAGAGTCTGTTTTGCGCCTGAACGCGGGTTATAAAATAAAAAGCATTACCTATGGCGGCGAGCGCGTAAACTTCCGCACAGTCAAAGAGGATATAAACGGACAGTATGACACGTATTTCGAGCTGCCCGAAAAAAACAGAGAAAGGCTGATCATAGAATACGGCGGCTTTCCATCGGTCGCACAATGTCATATGCCGGGAGTGCATAATTCTATCGGCGAAAATTATATTTATCTGGAGCATACAGATATTGTGCCGCTTCTGATGAATTATGGTCTCGATTACGGAACAGTCGATTTTGAGGTCACGCTCCCTGATACTCTGACGCCGTTCCTTTTCTTTGAACCGATAACGAAGTATGTACAAAACAGTGACGGAACCAGAACATACAGTACTATTCTCGGCGAACATTATATTTTCAATTTTATTGCAGGAAATTATGTAACGGATACTTTTTCATCAAATGATATTAATTTCCGTTTTGTATACGGAGATGTATACAGATCTGCCGTGGAGGAATATAATGTGCAGCAGTCGATATGCGATGTTTACGATTACTGCACAGAACACTACGGAAAATCGCCGCATATCGGCAGAGGTTTATTCACGCTGTTCCAGCTTAGTTCAATGAAAATGGGCGGCTATGCGACGCAAGGATCATCAACATGGTTTGAAGATGTCATCTCTCCGAATATCTTAAGTGATCCTAACAGAGGAGCAACCGCAACGGAAGTTTTTATCCACGAAATGATACATCAGTGGTGGGGCGGCGTAGGAGTATGGTGCGAGAACGATGATATATGGTCGGCTGAAGGACTTACAGTTTATGCAACGTACAGGCTTGTAAAAGAAAAATACGGCGAACTTTACGCAAAGCAATACTATGTCGATGACTGGACCAGGGCAGTGGCAGAGCAGGACAGGAATTTCTACAATCGTTATCCTGAATATCTTGAAAAGCTGCCGGAACATTACAGGGAACAATTAAGCGCCTCAAATCAGCAGACAAACCATTACAAGCGCATGCCGCTGATGATACTCAAAGCGGAGAAGCTTGTGGGCGGCGAGGAGAAAATGGACGAAATACTAAGTACAATATATTCGGATTACAATAATAGAACCGATCAATACAACGTTACCTATAAAGACTTTCTGGATTACTGCGGACTTACGGAGGAGGATTTGAAGCTTGACTAAAGTATTTGGATATGAACTGAAACGCCTGCTGACAAGCGGACTGTTTCTCGCAATGCTTGCTGTAAACGCGGTTTTTGCGTGGTATATTCTCACCACCGAAATTATCGAGGGCATTGCGTACACCGCTCCGTTTTCGGTATGGAGCAGTTGTGCATATATCGGAAAAACACTTCCGATATCAATTATAACAGTTCTGCTGATTCAGGCGGGATATTATGGCAAACAGCAAAAGCGCGTCGAGATACTGACTTCGGCGACACCGATATCCTACGCACAGACCGTGTTGATAAGAACAGCGGTTCTAAGTGTATGCTTCTTTATCATATATCTTGTTATTGGATTACTTGGAGCAATATTTTATGCAGCGTTTTTCGGTTATTACGGTTTTGGGGCTTTTATTCTCCCGGCGCTGCTTGAAATGATACCGTGCTTCCTGTTTGCAGTCGGCGTCGGACATCTTGCAGGCAGACTGCATTGCAGTCTGATCTATGCGCTGCTGCCCGTTGTTTTCATTGTGGGATTTGTCGGTGGTGTATCGGGAGCGTTCGATCTGTTCGGCGGAGGATTTTTTTCCACGTATCCGCTGACTCTTCCCGTCATGCCGGACGGCGATCCTGCTTTCGTGGTAAATTCCGTGTGGCTGCTTGCGAGAATGATATATCTGTTGGCAGGCACCGGCGCTATATTCATTAATATAGCAACCCGTCCGAAATTAACGCGAGCTTGACTTACTGTACGGTTTACAGTTGAAACTTGTAAATTCAATTTTGACATTCAGCTATTGGCTTTGGCGATTTAAGCCAAACTGTGAAAACTGCACAATACAATATTTGGTATTTTATTTAGGGCAGGTGTGTCGGATTACACTATATTTAGTTGAAGAATCAAATCGTCGATATAACGTACATAAAATTTTTATATAGTGAACTCTATAAAACTGTTGTATCTTTACTCTCTATATGATATACATATTTCATATCTTATCAGGAATCATTTCTGTTTTCATGATTCCCACAGTATCTATGGAGCGCAGCTCCGTCTATAAGAGAGGAAGACATATCTATGAATCTGAATCAAAGCTCACTTCAATGTGCCAGCGGTGTAATTCCATATGGCATGACCAATGATTATATGTTTCGGGCAGTTTTACAGTCCAATCACAAAGTATTACGTGGACTGATCTGTTCTTTGCTTCATTACTCGGAGAAAGAGATCATTTCCATGAATATTATGAATCCCATTATCTTAGGGGAGGCAATTGAAAGCAAAGAATTCCGTCTGGACGTCAATATTTTGTTAAATAACAAGACATTGATTAATCTGGAAATGCAGATAACAAACAGACTTAATTGGCAAACCCGCTCGGTTATTTATATGTGCCGTTCCTACGACAGTCTTACCCACGGTCAGGAATATTCTGAAGCAAAATCTGTTGTTCAAATCGGGTTGCTGGATTACACGTTATTTAATGAATATCCTGAATTTTACGCAACTTATAAACTTATTAACGTAAAGAATTATCAAAAATATAGTGACAACATCACGCTGAATGTGGTAAACTTATCTCGTATAGATTTAGCGACCGAGGAAGATAAACAGTATCATATTGATGAGTGGGCATCACTTATGAAGGCAACTACTTGGGAGGAGATCAGAATGTTGGCATCCAGAGATGAATATTTGAATGAAGCGGCAGAGACTATTTTCCGTCTTAGTGCTGATGAGCAGATCCGTAAGAGGTGCCGTGACCGTGAGGAATATTATGAGGATCTTCATAATTATGAGATGGCAATACTGGATCGTGATGTCTCTATTGCAAGCTATCGGAAGGCGGCGATTGAACGTGAAAGCGTGATAGCAGAGCAACAAAATATGCTTGCCGAGCATGAAAGCACGATATCAGAACAGGAAAAGCTCATCCAAGAAAGAGATACACAGATTCAGTCACTTCTCAGTGAGATAGAGCGATTAAGAGCAAAAAGTTAAAGAATCCGGCATACATTTGCAGATATAAACACGTTGGTGTGTATAGAGAGTGAAGCAATAAGGAGAATTATGGAAGACGGAAAAGTAATTATAAAAAGAGAGACGGCAGCTTCGGAAAATGATGGGAACAAGGTTATCGACGTGGAACAGGATGTGAAGATTTTGGTTTCCGGAGTGATTCGTAGGGATGAGAGGACCTTTGCCCGGGTAATTTTCATGCGTGGTATGGATTGGGCGGAAGGAATGGTGCCTGATGGCACGATTGGGGAGTCAGAAGG
>CAMWXF010000009.1 GCA_947178115.1 uncultured Lachnospiraceae bacterium | reverse complement strand
TCCCGCAGCTTCCCTTTCAACTCCGTCATCCGGTCACGCAGCTCGGCCGCCGCCTCGAAGTTTAAATCCGCTGCCGCTTTCTTCATCTGCTTCTCCACATCCTTGACCAGCTTCTCTAGCTCCTGACGGCTCATGGATTCCGGGTCCTTCTCAAACCGCAGTTCCTCTTTCGCGATGGTCTTGGAAATACTGATCAGATCCCGGACTGCCTTCTGAATCGTCTGCGGCGTGATGCCGTGCTCTTCATTATACCGCTGCTGTATCTCGCGTCTGCGGTTCGTCTCTGTGATGGCGGCCCGCATGGAATCCGTCATATTGTCGGCATACATGATCACATGCCCTTCCGCGTTACGCGCCGCACGTCCTATGGTCTGGATCAAGGATGTTTCCGAACGCAGGAACCCTTCCTTGTCAGCGTCCAGAATAGCCACAAGAGAAATCTCGGGAATATCCAATCCCTCACGCAGCAGATTAATGCCTACCAGCACATCAAACACATCAAGCCGCATATCGCGAATGATCTCCGCGCGTTCCAGCGTATCCACATCGGAGTGCAGATATTTCACGCGAATACCCACATCGTTCATATAACTTGTCAAGTCTTCCGCCATCCGCTTTGTGAGTGTGGTCACCAGAACTTTATGATGATTCGCCACCTCTTTATTGATTTCTGAAATCAGATCGTCAATCTGCCCCTCCACCGGCCGCACATCCACTTCCGGGTCCAGCAGCCCGGTAGGTCTGATAATCTGCTCTGTCCGAAACAGTTCATGCGCCGCCTCGTATTCGGACGGCGTAGCGGATACGAAAAGCATCTGATCGATATGCTGCTCAAATTCCCCGAAATTGAGCGGCCTGTTGTCCAGCGCCGAAGGCAGACGGAACCCGTAATCCACCAGCGTGTTCTTGCGGGATCTGTCGCCCGCATACATACCGCGAATCTGCGGAATCGTCATATGGGACTCATCTATAATAATGAGAAAATCCTTGTCAAAATAATCAAGCAACGTGAAGGGCGGCTCTCCCTCCGCCATACCGTTCAGATGGCGTGAGTAATTCTCAATACCGGAACAAAAGCCGGTTTCTCTGAGCATCTCGATATCAAAGTTCGTGCGCTCCGAGATACGCTGCGCCTCCAACAGCTTGTCCTCACCCTTAAAATATTTTACCCGGTCTTCCAGTTCTTTCTCAATCTCCTTACAGGCAGTCTGAATCTTCTCCTGCGCTACCACATAATGAGAGGCCGGATAGATCATCACATGCTCCAATGTCGCATGAACCTGTCCCGTCAGCGGATCTGTCTGCGCGATCCGGTCAATCTCGTCACCAAAAAACTCAATACGGATCAAATAATCACCGCCCTGTGCCGGATAGACTTCCACCACGTCGCCCCGCACCCGGAAGCAGCAGCGGTCTAAGTCCATGTCATTCCGATCATATTGCATATCAATCAGACCACGGATCACATCATCGCGGTCCTTACACATGCCGGGCCGCAGGGACATGCTCATTCCCGCATATTCCTCCGGGCTTCCCAAACCATAGATACAGGAAACGCTTGCCACCACCACAACGTCCTTCCGTTCCGTCAGGGAAGCCGTGGCAGACAGCCTCAGCTTGTCAATTTCATCATTGATAGAGGAATCTTTCGCAATATAAGTATCCGTAGAAGGCACATATGCTTCCGGCTGATAATAGTCGTAGTAGGACACGAAATATTCCACCGCATTTTCCGGGAAAAACTCCTTAAATTCACCGTAAAGCTGCCCCGCAAGAGTCTTATTGTGCGCTATTACCAGCGTAGGTTTCTGGAGCTGCTGTATGATATTTGCCATAGTAAAAGTCTTACCGGAACCGGTGACTCCCAGCAATGTCTGAAATTGTTTGCCTTCCTTGAAGCCTTTCACAAGAGCCTCTATGGCCTGTGGCTGATCGCCGGTGGGTTGGTATTCACTGTGCAGTTTGAAGTCCATACGCTCAAGATCACCTCACAATTTAATACGTCTTTTAACTCAAATAATTATAATCAAACCCATGCGTATATAATCACGCCAAAGCAGTTTTGATTATAGCATACCCATTCTAATTTGTACAGTATTTTTAGAACATTTGTTCTCTTTTGTAAATATACCATAACTTACAGCCAGAACAAGTTTCACTGTAGTATAATGTTTCATAATGCAACCCACGGTTGATAGTTTAAACAGTGTGATTGATAGTATGCAATCGCCGTCGATCTACATTATAAAAAACATGCGGGAGATTAACTCCCGCATTAATTGTCCTCACAATGCTATCTTCTTCTTATCATGCACGCTGATCTCCGAACCGATCTGTACCTCGATTACCTGCAGCTTCGTGTCCGCCAGAATCGTATGTGGCACTCCGGCAGGCATCTGTATCACATCGCCCGCACTGACACTGCGCTCCACGCCATCCACGATCGTCCTGCCCCGGCCGCCGATTACCGTCCAGACTTCATCACGTAGCACATGGCTATGATAATTCATGCCGTGTCCTGGATTCAGGGTAACCTTGATCGTCATGCTGCCTTCCTCAATATCAATGACCTGAAAACTGCCCCATGACTTTTCTGCAAACATGATCTGCTGATTGATTTCGTCTACATACGGCTTAATATAACTCGACTGATTCTTGTCTGACACAAGAATCCCTTCCGGGCTGGCTGACACTACCACATCTTTCAGACCCATACACAGCACGGAAACATTGAGTTCATTCACCACATGCACGTTCTCGCATCGCTCGTTCAGGATCGCCTTACCGATATGGTCACTCTCCATCGCTTCTGTCAGCGTATTCCATGTCCCCATATCTTTCCACATGCCCGCAAAGCGCATCACTTCGATATGCTGCTCATGCTCTACTACCGCATAGTCAAAACTGATCTTTGTCAATGACTCATACCTGTTGAAAAGATCCTGATAGTCTGTAAATTCAATCAATTCATGGGCACGCCGCAACACATACTCCAGTCTGAAAGCGAAAACGCCTCCGTTCCAGAGCGCGCCCTGCGCGATATATTCCTTTGCTATCTCCTCAGTCGGTTTCTCCTTGAACATGGATACTCTGCTGATATTATCCTTACTCTCCGGAATGATATATCCGTATTTAGCGCTGGGATATGTAGGTTCTATCCCCATGAGCACCAGATTGGCATTCCCGGTCTCTGCACGTTCACCCAGTTTGCGAAGCGCCTCAAAATAGTCTTCTTCCACATAAGGATCTACCGGGCAGACCACCACCGCCTCCTGCTCCGATATTCCCCTCACATCATGCAGGTATGCCGCCGCAAGAGCAATTGCCGGAAAAGTGTCCCTTCTGCATGGTTCCACACTGACACCAACATTCTCACCCAACTGATTGTGTATCGCCGACACCTGCGACTTCGATGTCGCAATAGTAATATCGGCATCCTTATCAATCGATCTGATCTGACGGTACACCCGTTGTACCATGGATTCATATTCCCCGTCTGCAATCTTAAAAATCTTAATAAACTGCTTGGAACGGGTATCATTGGAAAGCGGCCACAGACGTTTACCCGATCCGCCCGATAACAATACGATATTCATACATCATTCCTCTATGTCTATGCTGTCAGTCTACGTTCTACGCTGTCAGCGCTCCGCTCTATTTAATCATCTGGTTGATCTCCTGTTTCGCGCGCTCCAACTGGTTATCCACGCCTCTCTCATAATACGCCTCACTGTCAAATTCACATTCAATATCGGGATCAATGCCGATTCCGTGGATATTATTTCCCTTCGGCGTATAATAGGAACTGATCGTCAGCTTCAGCGCTGTTCCGTCAGTAAGCGGCAGCACACGCTGCACAATACCCTTACCGAATGTAGTCGTGCCGATCAGTGTTCCTTTATCATAGTCTTTAATGGCTCCCGCAAGTATCTCGGATGCGCTTGCCGAATTACCGTTAATCAGCACCACCATGGGAATATCCAACTCTTTCTTACCGTCGCAGGTATACTCATCTCTCTTGCCGTATTTATCCTCCGTATATACGATCAAACCTTTCGGCAGAATCGATCTGGCGATATCTACCACTACCGGAAGACTTCCTCCCGGGTTACTGCGCAGATCCAGAATCAATCCTTTTGCCCCGGAACCTTTGACTACTGCCAGGGCCTCCGTAAACTGATCCGTTGTCACTTCATCAAACTCTGTGATCTGAATATACCCTACTCCGTTATCATACATCTCATATTTGACGGTGGGAGATTCGATCTTGCGTCTCTCCACGTCAATCTCCAGATAATCCGCCTCTCCTTCCCGGACAACAGTCAGATGAACGGTAGTGCCTTCCTCGCCCTTTATTCTGGACACAATCTCCGACAATTCCAGTCCCTGAATCATCTCTCCGTCCACCTGATATATGATGTCATTCTCCCGCAGACCTGCTTCCTCCGCCGGAGTATTTGCAATTACGCCGTTGATCTTCGCTAATCCAGTGGCGGTATCTAACTGCAGATAAGCGCCGATTCCGTAATAGATCCCCTCAGTATCCGCCATCATATTCTTCCACTCTTCCGCAGTGTAATAAACCGAATAAGGATCGCCCAGAGAAGCCACCAGACCGGAATACATTCCCTCCGTCATTTCTTCGACGTCAATATCTTCATCTTTATAATAATACTTGTCGATCACTTCCTCCAAAGTTTCCAGCTTCTCTAAAGTGTCGTCGTTTATCAGACTGTTCCCTGCGCTGCCGTCCGCACTGGCCGTCTTCGCCGAGCGGCCGCCCGCCAGATGATACAGCCGCGTTCCTACATATGCACAGCTTCCCACCAACGCAGTAATGATTACGCCCACCAAAAGACCAAGCAGGAATACGCCGCCGCCTTTATTGTTCTGACCTCCCGCAGGAGGATAGGGATACTGTGGCGGCACCGACGCCGGCTGCTGATAATAGGGGCTGTTTGCACCCTGATTCATGTTCCTCTGGCTGTAATCATTGTTATAGTAATTATTGTCTCCGCTATGATTCAAATTGATCCTCTCCATATCTCATGATCTTATTTTAAATAATTCCAGGGACTGACATAGCTCCCGTTTAATCGCACGCTAAAATGAAGATGAGGTCCCGTGGATCGTCCCGTACTGCCTACCGCGGCAATATTCTGTCCTTTCGTAACCGCCTGCCCCTTAGATACATACAATGCGGAACAATGCATATATATGGTATACAATCCGCTTCCATGATCGATCATAATATAATTACCCATGGAACTGCTGTACGTTGCCGCAATCACATCACCGTCATAAGCTGCCAGTATCGCCGTACCGCTGGACGCTGCCATATCTACACCGTTATGGAACTGCTGTGTTCCCAGAATCGGATGAATTCGGTTTCCGTATTCGTCCGATATTCGCTTATACCCCGGACAAGGCCACGTAAACATGCCGCCGTTATAGATCCTCGCCTGCGCGTTCTCTGCCTCCAGTCTCGCCTTTTCCTCGGCTACCGCCTTCTCTAAAGCTGCGATCTCCGCATTCTCCTGCGCGATCATTTCCTCATATTCCTTAATCGCCGCTTCTTTATTGGAAATATCGCCGGATACCGATCTGATCTGTGCTTCCTTCTCCTCGATGAGTGAACTGATATTTGCTTCCTCCGCTTCCACGGCAATCTTCGCCTCATCCAGCAGTTCCTTCTCCGTCTCCAGCTCTTCCTTACACAGCTCCACCATTTCCCTGGTCTGCACATACTCCTCGAGTTTGTTCCTGTCATACCGCGACAATGCCTCGATGTAGTCGGCCTTATTCATCATATCAGCGAAACCCGCTGACGAGAACAGCATCTCCAAATAAAATGTATCACCTTTCTCATACATAAACCGGATCCGCTTCTTCATCGCCTCGTACTGATCTTCCTGCTGTTTGATCGCTTCGTTCAGTTCCTCAGTGGTCACCACGATCTGAGCTTCTTTTTCCGTAATCCGTGTATTATATTCCTCAATCTTCTCCTGTATGCTGCTCAATTCACTGTCCAATTGTGTCACATAGACCGTCAGATCGTTCTTCGACCGCTCCAGCTCCTTCTTCAGCGCCTCCACATCCGTTAAACTGGATTTCAGATTAGAAACCTCTTCCTTCGCTTTCTTGATCTGATCCTCTTTCTCCCGAATGCTCTCATTCGTGACCGCCCGTGCCGGTTCGACATACGTGAACATAATCGCAATTCCCAGAAGCACGCATACAGCTTTCTTCCAATGTCTCATAGGCATCCCTGTGCTCACCGCACCCTATACTCTCAAATGTTTCCTTACCGTAATGATACTTCCCAGAAAACCGATTCCCACACCGATTCCCAGAGAAACCGGTGTCAATACATTGAAAATCTCCTCTACCTTTAAAAAGCTGAGCAGCGAAGACAACATCGAAAATCTGGTCGTGATATATTCCATCACAATATTATATAACGTATATATGATCCCTAGGGGAATCGCCGCCCCGATGAGGCCGATCATCATGCCCTCAATCACGAATGGGGATCTGACGAAGAAATCTGTAGCCCCGATATATTTCATAATATTGATCTCTTCCTTACGGACCGAGATACCGATCATAACCGTATTACTGATCAGGAAAACAGATACTGCAAACAGAATTGCTATAATGCCTACAGATACATATGCGATCAGCGCATTCACTCCCGTCAGCGTAGTCGCTACAAGCTCGGAACGGTTGACCATCCTGACACCGTCCACCGATTCTAAGTATGTTACCAGTGCGGACTGCATGGATACATCACTCAGATAGACTTCGTACTGCGCGGAATTCTCCAACGGATTCTCCGTAAAACCATCCTCGTAACCTCCCAGATAGTCCGCTTTAAAAGACTCCCATGCCTCCTCGGCGGACACAAAGTCAACCCGGGACACTTCCGGACGCTTTAATATCATCTCCCCGATCTGTTGTATCCTGCTATCCTCCAGCCCGTCATCAAAGAATACATACACCGCAACGCCTTCCTGCGCATTCTTCACAATATGCTGGAAGTTCATGACAATCGCATAAAAAAGTCCGAACAGAAACAGACATGCGCTGATCGTCGCGATCGATGCGAGTGTAAACCACTTATTTCTGAAAAGGTTACGGACACCTTGCCTGAGAGTGTAGAAAAAACTGTTAATCCTCATCGATGTATCCTCCCTTTTCCTCGTCGCTTATGATAACACCCCTCTTCAAAGTGACAACACGCTTCTGCATCGCATTGACAATTTCCCTGTTGTGTGTTACGACGATAACGGTGGTGCCGTTCTCATTGATCTGTTCCAACAGCTTCATGATTTCCCATGAATTTTTCGGATCAAGATTTCCCGTAGGCTCATCCGCCAGCAGCACAGTCGGTTTATTGACCAGTGCCCTCGCAAGCGCCACTCGCTGCTGCTCACCGCCGGACAATTGCTTCGGCTTCGCCTTATACTTGCCCGCAAGCCCTACGATTGCCAGAATACTCGGCACATTCTTCTTAATCTCTTTATTGGACTTCTGTATAATCCTCTGTGCAAAGGCAACATTCTCATACACATTACGATCCTTCAGGAGTCTGAAATCCTGAAACACAACTCCCAGATTCCTTCTGAACTTCGGAATCTTCCTGTGTCTGATCTTGGACAGATCATATCCCATAACGTTAATGTAACCGCTCGTGATCGTCAGCTCCCGAAGAAGCAGTTTGATCAGAGTAGATTTACCTGATCCGCTGTCCCCGACGATAAATACGAATTCCCCTCTGTTAATGTGAAGATTAACGTCCTTGAGCGCCGGTGCCCCGGTAGAATATGCCTTACAGACATTTGTCAGGGTAATGATCTCATTCTCTGCTGCTGTACTTCTCTTCTTTCTCTTTACTGCCACTTGCCCACCACCTATGTAAAATTAATATTCAAAGCTCTCCATATACTTCATATACTTCACAACCATCAGTGCGATCTTAAATGTGATCGCATCCTCAAACACGCGCAGATCCAGCCCTGTACTCTTCTGCAGCTTATCCAGACGGTATACCAGCGTATTCCTATGAATGAAGAGCTGTCTGGATGTCTCGGATACATTCAATGAATTTTCAAAGAACTTGTTGATCGTCGTCAGCGTCTCCTCATCGAAATCATCCGGACTCTTGCCGTCGAAGATCTCCTTGATAAACATCTTGCACAGCGGAATAGGCAGCTGATAAATCAATCGGCCGATTCCCAGCTCGCTGTAGGCAATGACGTCACGCTCTCCAAAGAAGATCTTGCCTACATCCAGCGCCATCTTCGCTTCCTTATAAGAGCGGCTTGCCTCCTTGATCTCATTAACGGTCGTACCGTAAGCGATTCTGACATTCTTCATATTTTCCTTTTTCAAAAATGCCGCAATGCTGTCCGCCGTCTTTTCGATCTCCTTCACGCTGTCGCCCTCGGACAGATCCTTGACCACAATCACATTATTCTCATCTACCGCAGTAATGAAATCCTTACTGTTGCTTCCGAAATAAGTGCGCATCATCTCCAGCACATTGCTATCCTTAGTATTGTCCGTCTCGATGATCAGCGCAACCCTCTTTACATCGGTCTGGATATGCAGCTTCTTCGCCCGGCTGTAGATATCCACCAGAAGCAGATTGTCTAAAAGCAGGTTCTTAATGAAATTATCCTTGTCAAATCGCTCCTTATACGCTACCAGAAGATTCTGGATCTGAAAAGCGACCATCTTACCCACCATGTATACATCCTCACCGACACCCCCCGCGATCAGAATGTATTCAAGCTGCTGCTCGTCAAATATTTTAAAATACTGATATCCCTGTATCTCCTGAGAATCAGCCGGAGATTTGGCAAATTCCGCCGCCGGTCTGCCGCACTGTTCCATCTCGTCCGCCGTCATCGCAACCGCCTTCCCGTCGATATCCATGACGCACAGTTCTACTCTGGCGATTGACTTTAATCCTTCAATCGTATTTTGTAAAATCTGATTTGAAATCATAGCCCACCCCTTGTTATTCTTTTAGCAAATTACACAACGCAATAAAACGCTAAATTCATCGAAATACAACATCCAGTATCCATTTTAATCTATATTTACAAAAAAATCTACCTCTAATCATGATTTTTTTGTGTATTTTTTAATGTAAATAATACTTTTTCACGTTTTATCTGTTTAGACATTTTATACAAATATTTTACAGTATCCGAATCAGTCTTCATACCGCTTGAAAAACCTGTGGGAAATACAAAAAACTCTCGTCAAAATAAAAATCCTGTGCTATAATTTAATAAATATAGCACAGGATCGTTTTATGTATTTTCGGAGTCTGCTTACGCCGATTTCGAAAGAAGCGTTTCAGGAGTAGGAGGATCATTATGGATATTGCAGCATTATCTATGGCCATGGCACAGGTCAACACACAGAGCGCATACGGTGTAGCTATGTTGAGCAAATCTCTCGATCTGGCTTCCTCCACCGGCGACCAAATTGTAGGCATGATGGATGCCGCCGCTATGGAGTTATCCGTAAATCCGCATATCGGTGCCAATATCGATATTTCCGTATAGGACTTTGACTTTTCAAAGAATTAACGGTATTAAAAATCTCAACCCTGATAAGAGGATTGAGATTTTTTATTTTCCTGCACAGCACACTCGCTGCGTATATCGTCTCAAATACTTATATAGAACGGATTGCCCTCTCCGTAATCTGAATCTTTCCTTCCTTAAGCAGATGTCCCACCGCACGTTTGAATTCGTTCTTGCTCATCTGCATCTCACGGCGGATCACTTCGGGCGATGCCTTGTCCGTAAACGGGAGCGCACCGTCGAAGCTGTCGATAGCCTCCATAACCCGCCTCGCATCTTTCTCGATCTGTAAGTATGCCTTCTCCCGAACGCTCAGATTCAGTTTACCATCCTCCTTCACGCCGGTGACACGCGCCTGCACCACATCCCCGATGCGTATCTCGCCGTACAGCTCTTTCTTCGGAATCAGCCCCGAATACTTATCATCCACCGCCACAAACGCACCGAAATTATCGCTGATCTCATAAACCGTTCCGCTGACTCTGTCCTCTTTGCCATACGGACTCTCCATGGACAGATAGGGATACACGTTCATGGTCGCACACAGCCTGTTACTCTTGTCAATATAAAGCGCCGCAAGGCATGTCTCTCCCGCCGCTACTTTCCGGGTCTGTTCCTTGTATGGAAGCAGCAGATCCTTCTCAAGCCCCCAGTCTAAGAACGCACCCACCGCGCTGATCTGCGCAACCCGCAGTCTTGCCACGCCGTGCAGCGTCAGCCTCGGCATATGAGTAGTCGCGATCAGACGATCCTTAGAATCGCGATAGACAAACACCTCCACCTCATCACCCGTCCGCGCCTGCTCCGGCACCTGTTTCTTCGGAAGAAGCACCTTGTCTTCGCCGTCCAAACCATCACTCAGATATATACCAAACTCCACTTTCTTTACGATCTGCAAAGTCTGGATCTCTCCCAGTCGAATCATACTTGCACCTCCATGCTCTTCCTGACACAAACACCTTCACTCATCTCTGTCCTGATATTTCCACAATACAATAAGGTTTCCCGTCTTCTTTGTTCAGCGATACAGTATGTAACGTACCGTCCCCATTTACCGCCGCCACAGGACAGATCATATCATTAAGCACGGCCTGACTCTTATATTCCACCCGGAGTTGTCCGACGGCAAAATCCTTCGGAATATACTCCATTGCCATGCGTACGTACTGCCCGTTATTGACATGATTATTTGTGTCCAGGTGGTGCGCCCGCACCTTAAAGGGTTCCATCTTCTTCCCATCCGCAGGTACATTAATCTTGCGGGGCGCATACTCCATCGGATATTTTTCTTCCAGCACATAGCCCTTTAACATCTTCTCGTTGGGTTTCGCCGGTGCCATCTTTCTCACATCCATCAGGCTCCAGATGGAATTGGCATAAGCCAGTACTTCTCCCGCCTCCGTCTTCATCTCGAAGTTACGACAGCCCACAAATCCCCGGAACTCGTAGGGTGCCGTACCGATAACGATCCGCTCACACAGGTGCGGATATCTGTTGACGCAGATCTGCCACGCAGACAAGAGCCACACCTGATTCAGTTCATTAAAATAATCCACTCCCAGTCCGATATCTTCCGAATGAAATGTGGAGCAGTCCTGAAAATAGTCCAGAAGCGATTCAAGTGTCATATTGCCGTCCACACCCACTTCACTGTACCGTACTCTGCTGTCAAATGTATACAATATCTTCCCTTCTTTCTAAATAAGACAAAAACAACTCGGCTGATCTCTCAGCCGAGCCTATCAACTGGGCTACAAGGATTCGAACCTTGAAATGACGGAGTCAGAGTCCGTTGCCTTACCGTTTGGCGATAGCCCATCAACAATTAACGATTATATAGGATATTATTGCTTTTTGCAAGTGTTTTTATAAATTTTTTTGGAAAAACTCTCAAAAATATATTCCTGCTCTGATTTTGACAAAAGCCCCTTCTTATAAAAATCAAAAAAACTATAAGAAGGGGCTTTGTTTATCACTCTATTTATGGACTTACATCTTAGATTTCAAACATCAACTCGCCATATGTAGGAATCGGCCAGATTTCCTTATCGACGATCATTTCCAGTTCATCCGCCGGTGCACGTAACTCATCCATAATAGCTCTAACCGTATCCTTGTAGAAGAACGCCTGCGCCTTCACATCTTCCATCGCAGAGGCTTCTTTCTCGGCTTTCTCGAGTTTATGAAGAGCTGTCTGCATAGCTGCCAGCTTCTCACTCACTTCCCGTAAGATTTCCGTCTGTGTAGAAGCGTCAACGCCTGCTGCCTTCACCGCATTTACAGTATCCGCCAGAGATTTGGAATACTTAACAACCGCCGGAATAATCTGCTTGCCGGCCATATCGATCATTGCAAGAGCCTCAATGTTAATAGACTTTGCATAAGTCTCGTAGATGATCTCCTCACGGGACTCCAGCTCCACTTTCGTGAAAATACCGAACTTCTCAAAAAGCTTCACTGCCTTATCGGTAGTAATCGTGTTCGCCGCTTCGATCATGGACTTGATATTCGGCAATCCTCTTCTCTCCGCTTCCGCTACCCAATCCTCGGAATAACCGTCACCGTTAAAGATAATTCTCTGGTGTGCAGTCATATATTCCTTGATCAGATCATGGATCGCAAGCTCCAGATTATCGGCTTTCTCCAGTCTGTCAGCGGCTTCGCAGAAGGCTTCCGCCACGATGGCGTTCAAAGTCGTATTCGGGCTTGCAATGGAATCGGCAGATCCCACCATACGGAACTCGAACTTATTTCCCGTAAATGCAAATGGTGATGTCCTGTTCCTGTCTGTAGCATCCTTCTGAAAATCAGGTAATGTCTTAACGCCTGTCAGAAGCTTGCCGCCCTCTTTTACGCTGGTTGCCTCACCGGTCTCAATCAGCTGGGTAACCACATCCTCAAGCTGCTCACCTAAGAAGATAGAGATAATCGCCGGAGGAGCCTCATTTGCACCGAGCCTGTGATCGTTACCCACATCGGAAGCCGACTGTCTGAGCAGATCTGCATGGGTATCTACTGCTTTCATGATGCAGGCCAGTACCAGAAGAAACTGTATGTTGTCATTAGGCGTATCGCCCGGATCCAGAAGGTTCACACCGTTATCCGTAGTGATCGACCAGTTATTATGCTTACCGGAACCATTCACGCCTGCATAAGGCTTCTCATGCAGCAGGCATCTCATACCGTGACGAATCGCAACCCTCTTCATCGCCTCCATAACCAACTGGTTATGATCTACCGCGATATTAGCTGTCTCATAGATAGGTGCCAGCTCATGCTGTGCTGGAGCCACCTCGTTGTGCTGTGTCTTAGCAGTAACACCCAGCTTCCACAGCTCCTCGTTCAGATCTTTCATATATGCGCCCACACGCTCTCTGATAACACCGAAATAGTGATCCTCCATCTCCTGACCCTTCGGTGCCGGCGCACCGAACAGGGTACGTCCAGCAAACATCAGGTCGGTTCTCTTCATAAATAAGTCTTTATCTACCAAGAAATATTCCTGCTCCGGTCCTACGGAAGCCGTCACCTTCGTCGCTTCCGTGTTGCCGAACAGCCGCACGATACGCAGCGCCTGCTCACTGAGCGCTTCCATGGAACGTAAAAGCGGTGTTTTCTTATCCAGCGCCTCGCCGGTGTAAGAGCAGAACGCCGTCGGAATACACAGGATCATGCCACAGCCGGATTCTTTCAGAAACGCCGGAGACGTAATATCCCAAGCGGTATATCCTCTCGCCTCGAACGTAGCGCGCAGACCGCCGGAAGGAAACGAAGATGCATCCGGTTCACCCTTAATCAGCTCCTTACCGGAGAACTCCGTCAACATTCTGCCTATATCGTCAGGATGTGATACGAAAGCGTCATGCTTCTCCGCCGTGATACCCGTAAGCGGCTGGAACCAGTGCGTATAGTGCGTTGCGCCGTTCTCTACCGCCCAGTCTTTCATAGCCTTCGCGACCATATTCGCTGTGTTCATGGACAGCTCGCCGCCTTCATTCATAACCTTTACCACTTCTTTGTACGCATTCCTCGTCAGACGTTCCTGCATCTTGCTGAGTGTAAATACGTTCTTTGCAAAAATCTCTTCCACGTTAAATACTTCACTCATTTTTTCATCTCCTCCATTCCACCTTGTGGGTATCGTTATACGCGCAAAAAAGTGTTCCAAAAATAAGCCTTTTGGAACACCCTCGTTCAAGATACCACTATGTCGAACCGTTTCAATCAGCGATTCTTTTTATAAGATACATTAC